>NZ_AMPG01000006.1 GCF_000299415.1 Candidatus Microthrix parvicella Bio17-1 | reverse complement strand
ATCGTCACCACCGTCCCACCGGCCGTCGGACCCGACGGAGGCGTCAGATCGGTGACCACCGGAGGCGGAACGAACGTGAACGTACCCGGAGCCGACACCCCACCCGGAGTCGTCACCACCACATCGGTCGGACCAGCAGCATGCGGCGGCGAAGTGATCTCGATCTCGGTGTCGGAGATCACGTTGATGCTCGTACCGGGCGTCCCATCAAAGGTGACCCCGGTGGCACCGGTGAACCCGGAACCGGTGATCGTCACCACCGTCCCACCGGCCGTCGGACCCGACGGAGGCGTCAGATCGGTGACCACCGGAGGCGGAACGAACGTGAACGTACCCGGAGCCGACGCCCCAACCGGAGTCGTCACCACCACATCGGTCGGACCAGCAGCGTGCGGCGGCGAAGTGATCTCGATCTCGGTGTCGGAGATCACGTTGATGCTCGTACCGGGCGTCCCATCAAAGGTGACCCCGGTGGCACCGGTGAACCCGGAACCGGTGATCGTCACCACCGTCCCACCGGCCGTCGGACCCGACGGAGGCGTCAGATCGGTGACCACCGGAGGCGGAACGAACGTGAACGTACCCGGAGCCGACGCCCCAACCGGAGTCGTCACCACCACATCGGTCGGACCAGCAGCGTGCGGCGGCGAGGTGATCTCGATCTCGGTGTCGGAGATCACGTTGATGCTCGTACCGGGGGTCCCATCAAAGGTGACCCCGGTGGCACCGGTGAACCCGGAACCGGTGATCGTCACCACCGTCCCACCGGCCGTCGGACCCGACGGAGGCGTCAGATCGGTGACCACCGGAGGCGGAGCAAGCGAGTTCGGGCCGACTCTCGCGGTAGCCACATCGAGGGTCAGCGCATCCGCCACGGGGAGCACGGTGATACGCAGGGCCGTCTCGGTGAAAACCCCGCCGCTGGTCGACTGATTGTTGACCGTGATGCCAACGGCCTCGTCGAGTACCGGCTTGAGCGCCGGAACCACGTTGGCCAGCACCGGTGCGAACAGATCGTCCGACAGCGTGGTCAGGGTGTCGGTCACCGCCGTAATCGGCGTGTTGAGTGCGCCCAGCACTGCGGTGAGGCCACCGGGGAGCCCCAGACCGACACCCAACAAGGCGATACCGGTGGTGTCTCCGGCGCGGACCGCACCAACGGTGGTGTTCAGTGTCAGAATGTCTGTACCCAGAATCGAGGCGCCGCCGGTGATCGCAGTTGCGTCGACCGCAGCCAACAGCGTGTCCTGGATATCGACCAGGTGAGCCTGCAACAGCCCGGTCAGGTTGGTCGTGATCGCAGTGATGGTCGCATCGGTCAGGATGTCGGTGTTGGCGGGAAGCCCATTGAGCGACGTCAACTCGTCGAGGTCGACCGTGACGAGCCCGGTGTCCAGGTCGACGGTGACGCCCGGAAAGGCCGGGTCGGAGATCGTGCCGGACGTCAGCCCGGCGATGGCGGCCGACAGGTCGGGCGGGGTCACGTTGACGTCGACAACGACGAGTGGCGACAGCGGACCCAGTAGAGCGCCCACGGACGCGTCGAGGGCAGCGTCGAGCCCATCGATCTCGCCCTGGGTGACGGCGACAGCGGAGTTGATCTCACCAACCAGCGCCGCAAGCGTGGCGCTCTGGAAGTTCATCTTCAGATCATCGATGCTGTACGCACCCACCGGGCTGCCGGGTGCCGCCAAGGAAGCCTGGGCTGAGACCGTGTCGGCCTGCAGGCCCAGCTGAGCAACCTCGGCCAGCAGCGCCGGGTTGAGCCCCAGGTCGGAAACCACACCGCCCAGACTGAGCGAGAGCGGGCCGGGGGCAACGCCGGGTCGCGGTGTTCCGCCGGTGCCGATCGTTCCATCGGACTGGATCAGCCCGGACGAGCCCAACGACGAACCATCGTCGAGGGCGCTGGCGTACTGCCCCACCACCCCGGCGTTGGTGAACTCCAACGGCACCTGCACACCGCCGGGGATCGTCAGATTGACCAGACCCAACGCACCCAGGTCGAGGTTGCCCGAGTTGGTTTGGGACGCCGTGCCATCGCTCGTCGCCGTCTCACCGGCCAGGCTGGCCACCAATGCCAGATCGCCGGCCAGCAGGGTGCCCGACAGAAACTGGCCCTCGGCGTTGGACGTATCTCCTGGAACAGCGCCCGCCGTTTGCTGCGTGCCGGCCAGCGTGCCCAGCACCAACATCAACGCGGCAGCGATCCGTACCCCGCGTCCAAGCCGGAAACGCTGCAGCGCCCCGGGCCTGGTCCGCCCAATTCCCCCGATGGTTCGACCGAGGCGACCGGCAACTCCTGGCTGGGTTGTATCCATGTCTTTGAATCTGCCCGATACCAACTGAAAATGCAAGGCCCCGCCCAAAGAAGGGGGAATGCACCCATATCTACCAATAGATCGTATACTGTACGAAATGCTTTAAACACCGCTCAGGACTGAACCAGGCAGGTCGTCCATCTGCAATTGCCGGGTGCTCAGCCGCCGATGTCCACCTGAAAGGTGGCTCGCAGGAACTCGGCGGTTCCCCGACGTGCGTCCACGGTGACCATCCACTCACCCGGGGAGGTCAACGGCACGTCGTCCGCTATCACGTGACTAGGATTCAATTCAATCAGTTCAGGCTCGATCGGGCCCAGATCCGCTGACGGGAGCGCAAAGCTCACGGTCAGCTCGGACAGATCCTCGGGCGGAGGTCCAGTCGGGTCGACCACGGTCACGTGAGCCACGGTGGGACCCACCCGAACCGGTGACATCTGAATCTGAGCCTGGTACGGACCGAAGTCGGCCACGTCGCTGAATGTGTCCGAGGCGACCGCCGTGCCCGGGTCGTTCGACGCGGCGGACACTTCGGGCGGCGGCGCCGTCGCCCCAAGCACGCCGCCGAGCACCACGGCGACGGTGAGCAGCACCATCTCGGCCTGAACCGCCCGCTGCAGCGCCCGGGCGGACCGCTGGGCGTCCTTGGCATCGGCGCCCTCGGGAGCGAGCCCGGGAAAGGCGCGGGCCAATCTGGGGATCAGCCACCACTTGTTGCGGGCCGCAAGTGCGACCGCCGCCGCGAGGACGACCAGCTTGGCGACCCCGAGCAGGCCATATCCGGAGGTGACCAATCCGGAAGGGCCGTGGACACGCACCAGCAGCATGGCGACGCCCGTGCCCAGGAGCACCACCACCGCTCCCAGGCCCCACGGGGAGAACCGAATCGCCCGGTGGAGCAACTCCCAGTGACCCTCGGTTGCGGAGCACCCCGGCGTCGGCGTGTTGCCGTCTCGCCCGGCAGCGCCGCGCTCGCCCTCCTCGTCGTCGCCGGGGCCCGGCGCCGACTCCAACCTCCATCGCCGGACGGGCCCCGGCAGCACGCCGGCCGTCCACACCAAGGCCGACACCCAGATCGCCGCCGCCGTCACGTGACCCACGGTGCCGAAGATGCTGAGCAACACCGGGTCGACCACCGTGGCATGGCCCACCAGCGCCGCCGCCACCACGGCGCAGGTCCAGACCACGCCCAGCGCACGCGAATCGAGCCTGCCGAGGGCGCACATCAGGTGGCCGTAGCCCACCAACAGGACGGTGGCGGCCAGGAACCGTCCGCTGGAGGTGCCCAGCACCGTGCCGAGCGCGTCCACGGGGCCGCTCGCCCCTCCGGCGATGGCGCTCCACAGCTCGGCGATCACCACCAACACCGTGCCCGCCCAGGCCAACGCCGCCAACGGCCCCCAGCGGGCCACGCCCGCCCACAACAACTGCCCGGCCAGCACGAACATGGCCACGAACGCCAGCGAGCGCCCCGCGGCGGAGAGCGCGGCGATCAACGGCGACTGCCCGGTGGTCCCCAACGCCACGTCGGCACCGCCGCCCTCGACGCCCAGGTTGAACACCCATGCGCCTCGAAGGGGGTGGCCGTCGGCAGACACGGCCTTCCAATCGACGGTGTAGGTGCCCTGCTCAGTGAGGTCGGGAATACCGATGCGCACCTCGGGGCCCTTGGCGGACGCCGAGATACCCGACACCGGCGTACCCGTGGGGTCCAACAGCCGAACCCCGTCGCTGCTGACCTTAACCCGCTCCGAGTAGGTCATCACCAGCACCGGCGGGGCCTCCACCACGGTGGAGCCCTGGGTGGGCGTGGTGGAGATGAGGTCGGCGTGGGCACCGGCGGGTGTCGCCCAACCAAGCACGGCGGACACCGCCAGCCCCAGCATCACCACCAACAGGCCACGGCGTCGTAGCGCGTTCACCGTGGACCGTCCGTGGGGGCCTGGGGGCCGCGACCTATCCACCAGCGCCCCATTCGGCAACCAGGAAGGCACCGAGACCAGCGCTGTCAACCAGCGTCGGGGCCTCGTTGAGCAGCGAGATGTCTCGGGCCCGAGCCAGGTCCAAGGCAGCGTCGGGCCGCGCTGCCAGGCGCGCCGAAGCGGCCGCGACCAACTGGTCGATCCCCCAACAAACCAGGGCGTCAGCCTGGGTGACCAGGCGATCCGGTTGCGGCAACTGGTCGAACGGGACGTCCGTGGTGAGGTCGCGACCCCCCAAGTTCTCCAACGGATCCGTCCCAACAGCACCCTGGGCGTAGGTCCGCAGCCAACCGTCACGGCCGGCAACCTCAGCGCTGGTACGAGCCCCGTAATCCACCACCACCAGGATGCCCGAGGCGAGCCGCCTCTGCGCTTCGGCAACCCACTCGGCCGCACCTGCGCTCCAAGGCACCGGTGCATCATCCGGCACGTTGTCCCACCACTCGCATGCAGCCAACGCCGCGGCATCATCGCCAACCATCGGTCGCCAGGTCAGCTCCAGTTCGGAGCCGGCCGCAGGGATCCCCGGCCTCTCGAAGGCTGGAGCCACGCCTCCCGGCGCCACCCACAACTCCTGGACCTGGCCGCCGTGACGCTGGACGACTCGGGCGGGCAGGTTGTCCAGCAATTCGTTGGCCACGATCACGCCGGCCACGCCTTCGGGCAGGCCGGCCTGTGATCGGACCGCGACCTCACGGTCGGCGGCCCACCCGATCAGGTCGGCGTGCCCGGCGCGTTGGCGCGCAGAACGCTCCACCAGCACCACTTCAAGCGCACCAACGCACTCCGGCTGAGCTGCCAGCACAGCACGTACCAGCGTGCCCGGACCCGCACCCGCATCCACCAACGTCCAGGTGTCCGGACGACCGGCAGCGTTCCATGCCTGGTCCACCCGCCGGGCGATGCAGGCACCAAACAGCGGGCCAAGCTCAACGCTGGTGAGGAAGTCGGCCCGTCGACCCGCCGCCCCGCCCGTCTCGTAGAAGCCAATGCCCGGCTCGTACAGCGCCAACTCCCACAGCGCATCGAAACGCAGTCCGCCAGAGCGGACCACAGCCTCGATCAGCGCCGCATGGGCGCCGAGAGCCCGATGTGTGCTCGTCGGGCCGCCCGGGGCTTGGATCAATGGTTGGTGGCTATCCGCCCAGCCCGGCAGCAAGCGCAGGAACGGTGGACATCTTGGTGATCAGGTCGGGCAACACACCCGCCACCAGGGTGACAACCAAGCAGATGGCGATGGCCGCCACCGGGTTGACAGGCACCTTGAACGGGGTGACGTCGCCGTCCGGCGCATCGTCGAACCACATCGCGTGGGCGACGGCCATGTAGTAATAGGCGGCGATCGCAGTGTTGACCGCCATGATCACCGCAAGCGCATAGCCCATGCCCGTGCCCGCACCGATCAGTGCGTTCCACACCGAGAACTTGGCGTACCAGCCACCCAGCGGCGGAATACCCACCAGCGAGGCAAGGAACAGGGTGAACATGACCGCCACACCCGGGGCATAGGAGAACAGCCCACGCATCGAGTCGCGCTCAGCGGAGCCGGTCTTGCGGGCGATCGCGATGACGCAGGCGAATGCACCCAGGTTCATGGCCGCATAAATCAAGAGGTAACTGACGATCGCAGACACGGCGAGCTCGGGGTTGGCCTCATACACGGCGAAGCAGGCAAGGATGTATCCGGCCTGTCCGATGCCGGAGTAGGCGAGCATGCGCACCACGTTGGTCTGGCGGATAGCAATCAGGTTGCCCACGGTCATCGACAGCGCCGCCAGGATGAACATCAGCGGCTGGACCACATCGGCCCGCTCCGCGAAGCCAATGAACACCAGCTGAATCAGCGCGGCGAAACCGGCGGCCTTGGACGCCACCGCGAGAAAGGCGGTGATCGGGGTGGGAGCACCCTCGTAGGTGTCGGGCGCCCACGCATGGAACGGAACCGCTGACACCTTGAAGCCAAACCCGATAATGCTGAGTACCAGCGCCACCACCACGATCGAGCTGGGCGCATCGCCCTTGCCGATCGCTCTGGAAATCTCGCCGAGGTTGGTGGAGCCCGACACGCCGTAGAGCAGGCTGAAGCCGTAGAGGAAGATGCCGGTGGCGAAGACGCCCATCAGGTAGTACTTCAGCCCCGCCTCGTTGGATTTGGTGTCCCGCTTCCGCCAACCGGCAAGCATGTAGGCCGGAATCGACAGGAGCTCCAACGCGATGAAGATGGTGATCAGGTCGGTGGCCGATGCCATCACGGACATGCCCAACACCGAGCACATCATGAGCGCGTAGTACTCGCTCTCCCAGTAGTCGCCCTCCGCCACGTACTTGGTGGACAGCAACACCACGATGTAGCCGGTGACGAGGAACAGCACCTTGAGCGCCAGCGCCCGGTTGTTGATGACGAACGCGCCATCAAAGGTGCTGCGTATCTCCGGCGAGGCAGTGGCCAACGTCAACACCGGGATCAGGGCAGCCAGGAACCCCAGGCCGGCAATGCCGGGAATGAGCGGCTTCGCCCGTTCCAACAGCACCGAGTCGAGCAGCACAATTCCCAACGCAACCGCCGCCAGCACCAACTCGGGCGCAATCGCATGCCAATCGATGGTGGGGGTGACGAACTCGGCGCCCTGGCCGATGAGCGAAGCGAGCACGAGATCAGCCTCCGACGCCGAACGCCGCGGCCAAGGCCCCAGCAGCCGGATTGGTGATGTTCATGATCAACCCGGGCACAAAGCCCAGCACGACGATCATGACGATCATCGGGGTCCAGGCGATCCACTCGGTCATCTTCACGTCCTCGATGGCCGGGTCCTTCTCAAACTCGTCGGTCGGAACCCCAAAGCTGGTCCGCTGAAACAGCCACAGCAGGTAGCCGGCTGCCAGCACGGTGCCAAGAGCGGCGACCACCATGAGGGTCCGGAAGAGCACGAGGTTGATACCGGGAGCGGGCTGATAGGCGGCCAGGATGGCGGGGAACTCGCCCCAGAATCCGGCCAGGCCGGGCAGACCGAGCGAAGCCATGGTGCACAAGCCAAGGATCCAACCCAGCTTGGGCGCCTGAACCAGCATGCCACCCAACCGCTTGATCTCAAGGGTGTGATAGCGGTCCTTCATCGACCCGGCGATGAAGAACAACATGCCGGTGATCAGCCCGTGAGCCACCATGCCGAAGATGGCTGCGTTGATGCCAAAGTCGTTCATGGAGGCGATACCCAACATGATGAAGCCCATGTGCGAGACCGACGAGAACGCAATGAGTCGCTTCATGTCGGTCTGGGCCAGGCAGCCGAGCGCACCGTAAATGATGCCGATCACCGCCAGGATGCCGATCACCGGCGCCCACTGCTTGGCAGCGTCGGGAAGGATCGGCAGGGCGATCCTGATGAATCCGTAGGTGCCCAGCTTCAGCATCAGCGCCGCCAGGATCACCGAACCCGCCGTCGGAGCCTGCGTGTGTGCGTCGGGCAGCCAGGTATGGAACGGGAAGATCGGCACTTTGATGCCGAAGCCCATGAACATGCCGCCGAAGATCCAGAGCGCCGCACCGCTGGAGATGCCAGCCGCCGCCGCCGGCAGCGCCCGCATATCGAAGGTCTGCGGATCGGACAGGAAGTAGATGGCGATGAAGCTGACGATCATCAGCGCCGATCCGAACAACGTGTACAGGAAGAACTTGATGGCGGCGTACTGGCGATTTGGGCCGCCCCACACCCCGATCAGGAAGTACATCGGCAACAGCACGACCTCGAAGAACACGAAGAACAGGATCAGGTCCTGTGCGACGAACGAACCGAGCATGCCGGTTTCGAGGATCAAGATGAGCGACAGAAACGCCTTGGGGTTACCCGGATTGGGAATGTGGTCCCAGCTGTAGATGACCACCAGAGGGATCACAAACAGCGTCAGGCCGATCAGCGGCAACGAAATCCCGTCGACCCCCATGATGAACCGGCTGCCGATGCGGGGAATCCATGCCTGATCAACGACGAACTGCAGGTCTTTGGAAGCGTCGTAGTTGAAGCTTGCGAACAAGGCCACACCCAGGGCGGCGGCGGCCAACGACGACACCAAAGCGATGAGTTTGTGTGTGCTCTCGGCCTCTTTGGGAACGAGCAACATCATGACCACCGCCCCAACAAGGGGGAGGAAGGTCAGCAGCGGAAGTACCCAGGTCTGGTCCGTCATGTGGTGGATCTCCTGTGACTGGCGGTGAAGCGTCGCGACCGCAGGGCCGCTGGGGGAACGAGGGACAGGTGTGCGGCGGCGTGTGAGGTCGCCGCTTCGGCGATCATCGCCTTGATGGGGGCCGGGCTCATGTGGTCAGCACCGCCACGAGGATGCCGGTCAGGATGGCCGCACCGGCAAACATCAACACGCCGTATTGCTGGACCTTGCCGGTCTGCATCTTGGACAGGCCGCCGCCGGTGGCGCCCGCAGCGATGCCCGCACCGTTGACAGCGCCATCGACCACGTTCTGGTCGATGCGGTGATAGACGAATTCTCCCGCCTTGGCGGCGTTGGAGCCTGCTCCGTTGACGACGGCGTCGATCACATGCTGATTGACCCAGTTGGCAGCGCCTGCCAGCGGGCCTTTCACGAAGCCAACGATGATGTCGGTGTAGAGCCAATCCAGGTAGTACTTGTTCTCCAGGATCCGCTTGCCCAAACCGGCCGCCTTGTTACGCCCCGCCAAGCCCTGCAACGCCTTGAGCCGGCCGGTGTAAAACGACCAGACCAGGGCGGCTGAGAGCAGCGCAAGCGCCAGGGCCGTGCCCGCCAGTGCCGGGTTGAACGCGGCGTGGGTGAAGTCCGTCGATTCGTTCGGGAAGTAGAGGCCCACCGGCTCCACCGCGTGCTCGAAGCGAAGGCTGAGCCAGGATGGCAACTCGACGAAGATCTTCTCCGGCAGGTTCACGAAACCGGCCACGACGGCCAGCGTGGCCAGGATCATCAGCGGGATCGTGATGCGCGGACCCGACTCATGCGGCTCGCCGTGACCTCGATACTCGCCAAAGAACACGTACCAGATGGCCCGGGTCATGTAGCCGGCGGTGCAAACGGCACCGATGATGAGGGCGACGAGCACGATCTGGTAGCTGCCAACCCCGCTGTTGACACCGCCGGTACCGGCCAGGATCTCGTCCTTGGACCAAAAGCCCGCAAGCGGGAAGATGCCCGCCAGGCTGGCGGCCGAGATCACGAAGGCCCAGAAGGTCTTGGGCATCACCTTTCGCAGCCCACCCATGTCGTCCACCATGTTGAAGCTGTGGTGGCAGGCGTGGCTGAGCGACCCGGCGCACAAGAACAGGCAGCCCTTGAAGAAGGCGTGGGTGAACAGGTGGAACATGGCGGCGGTCCAGGCGCCGACGCCCAGCGCAGCCACCATGAAGCCCAACTGCGACACCGTCGAGTACGCCAGCACCTTCTTGATGTCCTTCTGGACGAAGGCCAGGAGGGCACCGAGGACGGCGGTGACCGAACCAACAAGCGCCAGCATGTTGATGGAGCCGCCGGCGATCGACAGTCCCTCGAAGAAGACGGGGTAGAGGCGAGCCACCATGAAGATACCGGCGACCACCATGGTGGCGGCGTGGATCAGCGCCGACACCGGCGTTGGGCCCGCCATCGCATCGGGCAGCCAGGTGTGGAGAATGAACTGGCCCGACTTCGACATCACCGCGGCCAACAGCGACAGCGAGACCACGGTCATCGCCGTCTGCGAGATCGCGCCTCGGGTGGCGGCGATGTTGATGTCCATGATGCTGAACGTCTTGCCCGACGCCCAGAACAGGACGGTCATGCCGACCAGCAGGCCGATGTCGCCCACGCGGTTGGTGAGGAACGCCTTCATCGCCGCATCTGAGTTGGGTCTCTCCTCCCACCAGTGGCCGATGAGCACAAAGGAACAGACACCCACCAACTCCCAACCGACGATCATCTGGATCGTGCTCTGAGACATCACGAAGAAGAGCATCGATGCGGTGAACAGCGAGAGGAACGCGAAGTAGTGGGTGTAGCGGCGGTCGCCGTGCACGTAATCGGTGGAGAAGATGTGCACCAGCAACGAGATGAGCGTGACCACCACCAACATCATCACGACGATGCCGTCCACCTGGGTGCCCACCGTGATGTTGGTGTCACCCGAGTGCCACCAACTGACACAACGCACCACCGGCCGTGTGAAGTGCTCGCCTTCGCCGCCTTCGGCCGAAGGAGCGGCAGGCGCTGCCACCCCGAGCGTGCCGTCGGCCGCCATTGCGTGTTCGCCTGAACCATCGGAGTGACCCTCACCGGCGCCCAGCTTGGCCACGGCCGGAGAACAGGCGGAATCGACGTCAGACAGCGCCGTCACCTCGTCATGACCGGTGTCGCGGGTGACCCACTCGCCCGCGGTCACCAACGCCAGGGCGCAACACACACCCACGGCGGCGATACCGATGGCGTGGCCCTTACCGGGCGAGCGCTTCCCAAAGAAGAGGATCGCCAGGAAGCTGGCCAACATGATGGCCGGGAGCAGCCAAACCTTGTCGAGCATGATGGTGGCGGTCACCTCGTCACCCCTTCATCTCGTCGAGTTGGTCCAGATCCACGCTGGCCTTGTTGCGGTAGATCAGCATGATGATGGCCAGTCCCACGCCCACCTCGGCGGCGGCCACGGCGATGACGAACAAGGCAAACACCGACCCGTCCACACCGTGCATGCCGCCAAAGGCGATCAGGTTGAGGTTGACCGAGTTGAGGATCAGCTCGATCGACATCAGCACCAGGACGCCGTTGCGACGCACCAACACGCCGTACACGCCGATGCAGAACAGCATGGCGGACAGCAAAAGGAATTGGTTGACGAGCATCCGCTTATTCCTTCCGGGCCAGCACGATGGCCCCGATCAGGGCAGCCAACAACAGCACCGACACCAACTCGAAGGGCAGGAGGTACGACGAGAAGATGGCGTCCGACAGTTCTTCGGTGGGGTTGCCGGCGGTGGGCCGCACCTGATCGCTGCCGAAGCTGTCGATCAGCGAATACGCCATGACGGAAAAGAGCAGCAGCGCGGTGACGATACCGATCGGCACCATCTTCTTGTTGGACTCCACGCCCTCCGCCCCCGGCGTACGGGTCAGCATGACGCCGAAGAGGATCAGCACCACGATTGCGCCGATGTACACCATGAACTGGGTGACGGCCACGAACTCGGCCTGCAAGAGAATGTAGAGGCCACCCATGCCGGCCAACACCACCACCAGCCACAAGGCGGCGTGCACCACGTTTTCGGTGGTGACCACGCGCACGGCCCCGTAGAGCATCAAGGCCGCGATAAACCCGAACACGATGTTGACGGGTACCGAGTAGCTGGCAACGTCGGCCAGGAGGGTCGTCATTCGGAACTCTCCTTGCGGGGAACCTTCTTCTGCTTCATCTGCGCACCGGCCTCGTAGCTTTCGAAGTCGGGGACGGTTTCAAACCACTCGCCCAGACGTTCCTTATCGTGCAGCAGGTCGGCGATACGCACCTCCGAGTACTCGTACTCGGGGGTCCAGAACAGTGCTTCGAAGGGGCACACCTCGACGCAGATCCCGCAGTACATGCAGAGCGAGTAGTCGATGTCGAAGCGATCGAGATCGTTGACCGAACGGGGCTTGCCGCCCGGGCGACGGGGTGGAGCCAGCGTTTTGTGCCCCTCAATGTAAATGCACCAGTCCGGGCACTCACGGGCGCACAGCATGCAGGCGGTGCAGTTCTCTTCGTGCAAGGCGATGACCCCGCGGGCACGGGGCGCAGGGGATTCCTTCTCACGCGGGTATTGAACCGTGGCGGCACCTTTGGCCGGCGAGGGTGGCTTCAGCGGGCCATCGGGGAACATCGTCTCCATGGCGGTACGAAGGGTGAGCTTGAGGCCCTTGACCAGACCCTGCAACGGTGGCTTTGGAGGCATGTCAGAACTCCCAGCGGAGGACGGGGCAGGCGCTGCCAAATCGCTCTCCGCTCGCATCGGATAGGGGTAACACGAGACGAGAGCTTTTCACGACCGGACCCGCGCGGGCCATTCCGCAGCCTGCTCGGCTCCGATGCACCGAAAACCGGAGGCCGCAAAGCCGCCGGTTGCCGGGCAAAGCGACCACCCCGCATGCCGTCCGCTTCGCCCGGACAGCCTGCTCTACTGAGTGCTGCGACAGCCCCAGTCGCTGTGAACCGCTAGCCGGTTGCCCCGTTTGGTCCCGTTGCTCCGGGGGGCAGCCCCTGCATCAAGCAGCCAACCAACGGGGCCATCAGCGGGTCGCCCTCGGAAACGGTCAGGCCGGCCTTCCTCAACTTCGCTGCCCCAATGCCATCAACCATCTCACCCACCATGTCACCCACCCTGCACTCAACCTGATCGGACGGGAACGTGGTGTCGTCCCCCGCGTCCTCCGTCACCGAGGCGACCAGTTCGTCGACGTACGCCTGGCCCGCAGGGTGAGGCTATTTCATAACGATTTCGGCTCACGCCAGGGAGTCCAACCCAAGCCTGCGCTCCACCACGCCGAGGAGCGAGGCCGGTGGGGCGACGCCGCCCCTCGGGTTAGAAGGCGACCTTGAGGATCGCCGTGAAGGCGATGTTGGCCAGCGCTACCGGAATCAGAAACTTCCAGGCGATGCGTTGCAACTGATCCTCACGGAAGCGAGGGAAGGTGAAGCGTACCCAGAACACGATGCCGGTGAGGATGAGCACCTTGGTGGAGATCACCAGCGGGCCGATCACGTGGAAGGCCCCATTGCCGATGCCCCATGATGCGGGCAGCGCCCAGCCGCCGAGGAACAGGGTGGAGGCAATGGCCGAGAAGCCGATGGCCGCCGCAAACTCCGACAGGAAGAACATCAGGAAGCGGACGCCGGTGTACTCCACCATGTAACCGCCCACCACCTCGGATTCAGCGATCGGCATGTCGAACGGAGGCTGGGTGAGCTCGGCCTGCATGGCCACCAGGAAGATCACCAGGCCAACGATCTGGGTGAAGATGTAGGGGTTGCCGATCCAGTCGATGCCGAAGATCGCACCGTTGGCCTGAGCGGCCACGATGCCCTGCATGTCCAGCGTACCGGCCTGAATGACCACGCCGATCACCGCCAGAATCAACGGCAGTTCGTAGGCGATCAGCTGACCGGCCGCTCGCAGCGCACCGATCAACGCGTACTTCGACGTCGAGGACCACCCGGCGATCAGCACGCCGATGGTGCCGATTGAGGACACGGCCAGCACGAAGAAGACGCCCGTGCCCAGATTGGCGACGTAGGCGTTCGGCCCGGCGGGAATGACGATGAAGAGCAGCAACGCCGACGCCAGGACCAGGAACGGCGCCAACCGGAACAGCCGCTTGTCGGCATCCCGGGGGGTGATGTCCTCTTTTTGGAGCCACTTGCCAACCTCGGCCACCAGTTGCAGCGACCCGAAAGGCCCCGCCTCCATCGGCCCCAAGCGGCTCTGCATGAACGACACGAACTTGAACAGGTAGAGGTAGACCGCAGCGGCCGTGAGCGTGAGGGCCACGATGGTGGCCGCCAGCACGCGGATGGTGGTCTGTTGCCAATACGCCAGCTCCAACGCGAAGGTGCTCACTTGTCAATGTCTCCCAGGATGAAATACAAACTGGCCATGATGCTGACGATGTCAGGCACATAAACGCCCCGCAGCAGCCACGGCGCAATCGACACGTTGTTGAAGCTGGCCGAACGGATCTTGACCCGGAACGGCATCAGGTCGCCCTTCGAGACGACGTGATACCCCATCTCTCCCAGCGGATTCTCGGTGGCGACGTACGCTTCCCCGGCCGGAACCTTGATGATTCGTGGCACCTTAGCCATGATCGGCCCGGACGGAATGCCGTCACAAAGCTGATCGATCATCTTGGTGGCCTCGCGGGTCTCCTGGAGGCGCACCCAATACCGGGCGAAACTGTCGCCGTCGGGGTGGGTCCAAACCTTCCAGTCGAGCTT
Organism: Candidatus Microthrix parvicella Bio17-1; assembly: GCF_000299415.1. Lineage (NCBI taxonomy): Bacteria > Bacillati > Actinomycetota > Acidimicrobiia > Acidimicrobiales > Microthrixaceae > Candidatus Neomicrothrix > Candidatus Neomicrothrix parvicella. The sequence continues at coordinate 113,829 of NZ_AMPG01000006.1, read as the reverse complement.
GTCGTACACCAGGCCCACGTTGTTGTCGCGGCGGATGTCCCAGTCGATGCCGGAGGCCCGCGCATTGGCGCCCGAGAGCCCGTACTGCAAGGCGACGTCAGGAGGGATCACGCCGATGCCCCGCGTGCGCTCCTGAAAAATCTCGTTGCCGAGGAGCAGATCGTCCATCTCGTCGCAGAAGTTGCGAACCTTCTCCATGGCCTGCTTGGTTTCGGCGATCCAGCCCTTGGGCAGATCGTCGAGCAGCCCGCCGATGCGGTCGAAGTTGGGGTGGAAGCGACCGCCGGTGACGGCCTCAACCTGGTTGAGCACGAACTCACGGTCTCGGAAGGCGTAGAAGATGGCGGTCAGGCCACCCACCTGCACACCCATGTCCCCGAGGAACATGATCATGTGCCCGAGGCGGCTCATCTCGAAGAGGATCGTGCGGATCCACTGCGCACGAGCAGGCGCCTCCACCTCCATCAGTTGCTCGGCGGCCAGGATGAACGGCACCTCGTTGGCGAAGCTGCCCAGCCAGTCGATGCGGTTCACCAGCGTGGTGATCTGAGGGTAGGTGCGGACCTCGGTCAGCTTTTCGTAGCCCCGGTGCATGTAGCCGGCCAGCGGTTCGGCCGCGATGACCTGCTCGCCATCGAGCTTGGCCACGATTCGCAGTGTGCCGTGGGTGACAGGGTGCTGCGGACCGATGTTGAGGGTCATGCCCTCGGTCTCAAGCTCGATGTTGACCCGGGCATCGGCCGCCTGGGCGGCGACGTAGTTGAGTTTTTCCCGATCGGTGATGGCCGTCATGACCCGTCCTCCTGGGGCGCCGCCTCGTCCGGTTCAGGCGGCGCGGGAATCGGCTCCACGTCCACGATGCCCGGCCACGGCTTCACCAACCGCGCCAGCAGCGGAAAATCCTTGCGGAGCGGGTTACCTTCGAAATCACCGGGCAGATACAGATTTCTCAAACCGGGGTGGCCCTCAAAGGTCACTCCGAACATCTCCCACGCCTCCCGCTCGTGCCACTCGGCACCGGCGAAGGTACTGACCCAGGTCGGCGCGATGGGATCCTCGTCGCTGGTGGTGTCGGCTCGAAGACACAGCATCTGGTTGGTGGTGAGATTGCGCACCCGGGCAAAGACCTGAAAGCGGCGGTCGGCGCCACAGATGCCGGGCGTCAGTTCGGCGTCGCCCGCAGCTGCGGCAGCCTTCTGAAGGGTCTCGGGCTCGGTCTCCAGGTAGCGCCCGAACGGGGACGGCAGCCAGTCGAGCACCGACAGGAAACAGAAGTACCGAAAGCCGAGGTCATAGCGAACGACCTGGGCGGCCTCGCCCCACGCTTCATTGCTGATGCGCACATGAGTATCGAGGCCGGGCATCACCTCGGAGGCGACCACTGCGTCGCCCAGGTGGCTGCGAACGGAGTCGACCAGGGCCTCGCGGGCTTCATCCTGCTCGGCCGTCTCGGTTTCCTCTTCGGCCTGGTCGGTAACGGCGGCGTCGCTCACAGGTCACCACCGTCAACGGTGATCGGGTCGCCTCGCCAGCGGGCGGCCATATCCTCGTTCTGAATGCGTTCCTGCAGGAGCACCACGCCCTCGAGGAGCGCTTCTGGCCGGGGTGGGCAGCCAGGTACGTACACGTCCACCGGAATGATCTGATCGACGCCCTTGGTCACCGAATAGCTGTCCCAGTAGGGGCCGCCGGCATTGGCGCAGCTCCCCATGGAGATGACGTACTTGGGCTCGGGCATCTGGTCATACAGGCGCTTGACCACCGGCGACATCTTGTCGGTGAGCGTGCCCGACACGCACAGCAGGTCGGCCTGACGGGGGCTGGCGGGCAGCGGGATGACGCCCAGGCGCATGATGTCGTAGCGGGGCGCACCCATGCCGGCGGCCATCTCGATGGCGCAGCACGCGAGGCCCCACTGGTACATCCACAGCGAGTACTTGCGAGACATGTTGAACAGTTTGGACAGCGGCTGGGGAATCTTGCCGCCTTCCACGAGGCCTAGACCCATCGCAGCACTCCCTTTCGCCAGGCATACAGAAGACCCAGCAACAACACACCGACGAATGCGGCCATCTCCACCAACCCGAACAGGCCGTAGGCCTCCAGGCGGGTGGCCCACGGGAAGATGAACACCGCCTCCACGTCGAAGATCACGAACATGAGGGCGAACAGGTAGTACCGAATCTGGCTCTGGGACCAGGCCCAACCCACCGGGTTGACTCCGGACTCGTAGGTGACGTACTTGTCGCCCACATCCCGCGAGGGGCGGATCAACTTTCCGATACCCAGCAACAGGGCGACCAGGCCAAACCCGACGGCGCCCATGATCGCCGCGGTCAGGTAGGAGCGAAGGAATTCCGATTCGGCGGCCAGCACAATGAGGGAATCTACTTGCGGCCGCTGGGGGGCACCAAAGACGACCTGCTTCGCGCTCCCCACGGCGAGACCGGATTCCGGTAAAAAGCCATGATGCACATGAAACTTGAACTGATTCCCGTGCCCGTCACCGACATCGACCGGGCCAAGGCCTTCTACGTCGATCAGGTCGGTTTTCTGGTGGACGTCGACATGTCGCCCACCGACGGTGTGCGCATCGTCCAACTCACCCCGCCGGGATCGGCCTGCTCAATTCTCCTCAGCGTCGGGCTGCCCAACCTCGTCGAGATGACGCCGGGCAGTATCAGAGGCCTCCACCTGGTGGTGAACGACATCGAGGCATCCAGAGCGGAGATGGTCGATCGAGGCGTCGAGATGGGCCGGATCGACGATGTCGGTGGCGGGGTGCGCTACGCCCAGTTCGCCGACCCCGACGGCAACACCCTGACCCTCCAGGAGATGCCTTGGCGCACCGGCACCGCCTTCTGATTGCCGGCGTTCTGCGCGTCCATGGGCGCCGGTTGGCCGACCATCGCACCAGCAAACCTCCAGCGGGCCGCGCGACCCGGTGCGTTTCGTCGTCGATGCCATCACCCTGGACGGGATGTGGCGGCGAGGGGGCACCGAGCGAGTGGGCACCGAGCGAGTGGGCACGGAACGGGTCGGCTGGTCATGAACCGGGACTGGATCGAACTGTGGCTTGACCGCAACGACGGCGCCCGGCCGGAGCCGCTGCGAGTGGGCTACTCGCCCGGCACCACCGTGCGCGAGTTGGCCCGAGCACTCGACAACCCCGGCCATCACCACGAAGGGCACATTGCACTCGTCGGCATCGAGCCGCCAACCGGAGTACTTCCCGCCGACGCACCGTTGGAGCGAAGCGGCCTGCGCCGTGGCCAGGTGGTGACACTGGCCGGCCCGGATCGGCCACCACCGAAACTGGCCGGTACTGCCACCACCGTGTTGGTGCGACGCGGACCCGACCGAGGGAGGCGCGAGCCCCTGGGCGCATCGCTGGTGGTGGGGCGGGCCGCCGACTGCGGCCTGCGGCTGAACGACCTTGCAACGTCGCGCCGGCACGTCCGCCTGACCCGCAGGGACGCGCTGGTGGAGGTCGAGACGCTCGGCGACGCCGCCGTGGTGGTTGACGGCAGGCCGCTCCGGACGTCGGTGCCGGTCGAGCCGGGAACTCCCATCCGAATTGGCGACAGCGAGCTCGTGGTCGTGGCACCCACACGACAAGTGCCTGCGGGAGCCTCGCCGGTGTCGCACCAACGACCACCCCGACCTTCCTGGACACCCAACCCGCCCGTGTTGGACCTACCGGAACCACCGAGGCGCACCGGGGTGGGCACGGTGCCATGGCTGTCCATCGGGCTGACCGCCGCGTTCGCCATGGTGATGGTGATGGGCGGCGGATTTGGCGGGGGTATCAGTGGCAACCTCATCTGGTTCTTTACGCCGCTGCTGCTTGCCTCCGGAACGCTCGAGTACGCCCTGTCGGCGCGACGGGGATATCGCCGGGCCCGGAAGACCTGGCGGGCCGACCTGATCGGGTGTTGCGTCGAGTTGGGCGAAGCACTTGATGACGAGGCGCGCCGAGAAGCCCACGCCGCTCCCCCACCATCGGAGTGGGAGCTGGCGGCCGAGGTGGGGTCAGCACGTCTGTGGGAGCGACGGCGCGAGCATCCCGACGCCCTCCGCCTGAGATTGGGGCTGACCCACGCCCACGCTGCCGTCAGCGGTGAGCTGCCGACGAGTGGCCCCAACGAGTTGCTTGACGAGGCGCGAGACGCCGTCGCTCACGTTCGATGGCGTCAGGACGTGGTGTCCACCCTGGACCTGGCAGAGGTGGGCTCGATCGGGCTGCACGGCCCCGACGCCCACCACCTGGCCTCAACGTTGGTGGCCCAGCTCGCCTCCGCCGTCGGCCCCGAGGACGTGGCACTGGCGGTCGTCGTACAACCGAACCGGGCCGGACAATGGCGATGGGTCGCCGCGCTGCCCCACGTCCGATCGGCTGCCGAACTGTTGGACGGCCCGGCCACAGCGGGCGCCGGCGGACATCACACCCTGGTGGCGGCGGTGAGCGCGCTCGGTGCCGCTCGACAGCACAACACCACTTCGCCCGGTGATCGGCCACCCAGCAGGGTTCCGCTGGTGCTCGTGCTCGACGGCGAAGTCGGCGGACTGATCGAGACGCGCCGCCTGGCCGAGTTGTGCCGGTTGGGCGCTGTCGGCATCCACGTGCTGTGGCTGGAGCGCCGACCGTCCCACACCCCGCTTGGATGCAGCGCCACCGTCACGACCGTTCGGAAGGGCATGGCCACCGTGGTGTCGGTGCCCGGCGCGGAGCCCAAGCAGGTGCGTTGGGAGTCGCTGCCCGACGATCGCCTGGAACGGCTGGCACACCACCTGGCGCCCCGACGCGACGGCGACCGGGCCGGAACCGGCGCGGGGCTTCCGGCCGCTGTATCGCTGGCGGCGCTGGCGATTCCGGCGGCCATCGAAGGAACCCTGGCGGCGTCGATCGGGCTCGGCCCGGACGGGCCGGTCACAATCGACCTCCGGCGGGACGGGCCCCATGTGCTGGTGGCGGGCACGACCGGCGCCGGTAAGAGTGAGCTCCTGCGCACGCTGGTGGCCGGTCTGGCGATGGCTCATTCACCCAGGCGTCTCAACTTCGTGATCGTGGACTTCAAGGGCGGCACCGGCATCGGTCCCCTCGCCGAGCTACCCCACGTGGCAGGCATGATCACCGACCTGGATGTGGGTGAGGCTCAGCGGTTGCGCCTGGGATTGGAGGCCGAGGTGGAGCGGCGGCTCCGAATCCTCGCCGGTGCCGGGCTTGAGAACCTGGCCGCCCTGGAGGTTCGGGACCCGGCGGCGGCTCCCCCGGCGATCGTTTTGGTGATCGACGAGTTTGCTGCGCTGGCCCGCCAGGCGCCCGCGGTGCTCGACGGGTTGATCGATCTCGCCCAGCGGGGCAGAAGCCTGGGCATTCACCTGGTGCTGGCCACGCAGCGACCCCGAGGCGTCATCTCCGAAGCCATCCGCGCCAACACCAACCTGCGCCTGGTGGCCCGCATGGCCAACGAAGAGGAATCGATCGACGTTTTGGACGACCCGGCTGCCGCGCACCTGGCGACCGGAACCCCCGGCCGGGTACTCATGCGGATCGGTGCCGCAGCACCCACACCCGTGCAGGTGGCATTCACGGGGACGACGGTGGGTCGCCGCCCGCCGGTGACGGTGCTGCCGCTCACACTGGATGGGCCACCCAGCCTGAGCGCCGCAGGGCCGACCACCTCCCCGGGGGCCGAAACCGAGGCTGACGCCGTGGTGCGATCCACCTTGATCGCGGCCGGCGCCGGGCACGCCGAACGCCTGTGGTTGCAGCCCCTTCCCCACAAACTGAGCGACCCTCACCGCGAACTGGGCGGCCGAGATGACCCAGGGCCCGTTCAAGGCTGGCCGCTGGCGTTGGCCGACCTGCCTCGCAGGCGACGTCGGGCGGTGTGGTCGGTGAACCCAGGCGGGGCCGTACTGGTGGTGCTGGGCGGCGGCGGCTCCGGACGCACGTCCACGCTGCGCGCCCTGGCGTGTACCGCTGCCTCCGACGGCGCAGCCGTGGTGGGCATCGACGGGGCGGGCGGGCACCTGGCTGCGTTGGATGCTTCGGTTCTCCGCAGGCCATCACAGGTCGGTGCCTTCAACGCGCACACCGAGACCGACCTTGGTTTGGGGGCGATGGTGGCGGTGCGCGACGTCGAGCGGCTGACCAGGCTGATCTGGTGGCTTGAGCAGGGCAACCCCACGCCCCGCCTGTTGTTGATCGACGGTTGGGAAGGCGTGTGGGACCGGGCGGAACAGGCGGGAGGTTCAGGGTGGCTCGCCCGTTTGGTCGAGGTGATCCGCACGGCACGAAGCCGCCGGCTGACCGTCGCCATCAGCGCCAACCGACCGGGCGCGCTACCACCGGAGGTTCGTGCAGCACGCACGTCGTTGCTGGCGCTCCCCGGCGCCGAGGCCGAGGTGGACCTGGGGCTCAGCCGACCTCCACCCACCGACGCCCCGCCAGGCCGAGGCCGGCTGGTCACCGTCGCGGCCCACCTGTTGGGCGGCGAGGCAGACCCGAACGAGGGCCCCATGGTGCAGGTGCGCTGGGTCGCCCCCGATCGGCTTCGAGGAGACCAGTCGGGAAATGACCCGCGCCACGGCGCAGCCGGCGGCGCACCGCTGGTGTCGCCTCTTCCGCCCAAGCTTCGGCTGCCATCACCGGGGCGGCCTGGGACCGGTTGGGACTCCGCACCGGTCGACACGGACAGGTCCCCAGGTTCTGCACGTCTCGGGACGATTCAAGGTGTGATGTTGGGAATCGACCTGGAACGCGACCATCCGGTTGCTGCGCCCGCCCACGGCCCATTCTGGGTGCTGGGTCGAGCTCGGAGCGGCCGATCGACCGTCCTGACCGCCCTGGCCGCCGGAATGCCCCACGCATCCGGCATGCCGGGCGCCACCGGTGGGTCCAAGGTGCTCATCGGGCACGCCCACCCCAACGACCCGTCGGCGCTGTGGAACATGGTCTTGGCCTTCCCACCGGACAGCTCGACACCCGATCCCTGTGACCAGGCCGTCTCCTTGGTGGCAGTGGACGATGCGCACCGTCTGAACGACGACGGGTGGGCGACGCTCGCCCGGTGGCTGGAGACGCTGCACAGCCAAGGCTCCAAGCCGCTGGTGGCGCTTGCGGCCGATCCTGTATCGCTGGATCGCTGGAACCCGGTGGTCACCTCCCTGCTCGGCCACGGACATGGGTTGATACTGGCCCCCGGGCCGGACGAGGACGGCCGGCTCCTGGGCGGTGAGCTTCCCCGCGCTCGGCCGTTCACAATGCCGGCGGGCCGCGGCTACCTCATTTCGAGGGGATCACAGCCACGGCCGGTGCAGGTGGCCTGGCCACGCGCCTGAGCAGGTCGAACCATCGCACCGGTCGAGGGTCAACCCCTGTCCCCGGGTTGCGCGACCCATGGACCATCGGTCGTTCTCGTGATGTGATGCATGTGTCGGCGCGGGGTGGGACCCATCGACGGCGGGACGGCGGGTCTCGCGAGTGAGCAAGAGCGGGGGCACCATGACAGGCGGGGCAGTCACGACCGGACGATGCGACCAGCACGTCCCTTGCGAACACTCGACGGCGACGTCCGAGCTGCGGCTGGAGGTGGAGTTCTGCGGTCAAACCTGGATGCTCGGTCGTGACGAATCACTGGGGTTCGGGCGCGACTCGGACTGCGTCATCGATGACGCCAACCGATACCTGCATCGGGTCGCCGGGCGGTTTCGTCACGAGGCCGGTCACTGGTGGCTGCAAAACGAAGGCGCCCACCTGCCGCTGATGGTCTTGGAGGCGGTCGGCCGCCCCATGGTGGTCCTCCCGCCAGGGGTTGAGACCACGTTGTGGCCAGGCGACTTCGCCGTCATCCTGGAGGCCGGTCCCGCTCGCTACGAACTACGCGGTACCTGTCCCGATCCAGCCGGCGGAGACACCACCGGCAGGTCCCCCATCGCTCCGGAGCCGGTGGCCGACGAGGCGGACCACACCGCGCGGTGGGCCGTCTTCGCGCTGAACGACGACCAACGGGCGCTGCTGGCGGCGCTGGCCGAACCCCGCCTCAGAGACCCCCTGGCCGAACCCGTGGCCGTGCCACCCAACCGACAGGCGGCCTTGCGTCTTGGGTGGACGCTCTCAAAGTTCAATCGCAAGCTCGATCACCTCTGTGGTCGCCTGGCACGCCACGGGGTACGTGGGCTTCAAGGGGGGCTCGACACCACCGCCTCCAAACGCCGACAGAACCTGGTGAACCACGCCCTCACCCACCGATTGGTGAATCCCGACGATTTGGCCCTACTCGACGAACCGACAGGAACCCGACCGTGACCGACCTCCTGACCACTTCCACCCTCGGGTCGAACGTGCCCGACCCCGATGCCGACTGCACCAGGACGGCCGTTGGGGGCCGCGACTTCCAACGGCCCCGCATCGGGCCATGCGTCCCATCGGGCGCCACTCCGCTGGTGCGCCGTCGAATCAAGCCGGTGCCGCCAGGGCCTGCCGTCACTTTCATCCCGTTTCCCGACCCGGACGATGCCGAACCGGCCGATGACTGGGACCGACGGGCCGATCGGCTGCAGTGGTGGATGGCCGACCTGGGTGGGCCCCATCCGGTCACGGTGGAGACCACCGAGAACCCGGTTGGCGCCTCCAGAACACTCGAGCACACCCTGCGTCGATTTGGGGTGGACGTCATCGAGGCCAACGAAACGCTGATCAAGGGTCTGCTGCCGGCGCCGCCGGAACGAGCGGTGGTTCGAATGCTCAGGTGGGCCTTCCGTCGGTCCCACACGCGGCTGGAGGTGGTCGAAATTCGCTTCGAGCAGGCTGGTCCCCACTGCCGGGTGAGCGCCCGGGCCGGAGGTGAGCGGGCAGCCGAGGCGCTTCGGGTGGCGTTGTCCGACCTTCCACCGGCCCCACGGTGACCTCCGGGTCCTCCACATCAGCCCAACCGGCCTGGGAACCGTCCCCTCCGCCGGGCCATCTACGTCCAACGCGGCTGAACGAACCGCTCGCAATCAAGGCGACGCCCAACTGGACCAGGTGGCGGTGCATGGAGGCACCAAGGGCGCCGGTCCCGGATCAGCCCGCGCCCACGGGTCGTAATCGGGCCGTCGACGAGCCGTACTCGGTGGAGCTTCGATGCTCACCCGACGGGCCCGGGCTGGTGGCGGCCGCCCGGGCTCAGGCGCGTCTGGATGGACACCCGGGTGTGGTTTCCATCCACAGCGCGCACCTCGACTCCGACGGTCGAGGGTCTGTTCAGCTGGGTTGGGCCGGGTCGACCCTGACCGGCCTGATCGCTCGGCGTGGGGCGTCATGTGGCGGCCTGGCCGGAGCCGACGTCGCCCAGATCGGGGCCGAGGTTGCATCCGTACTCGCCGATGCCCACGGGATGCGACCACCTCTCGTCCACGGCGCCATCGACCACACCGTCATTCGTCTCGACCGCTGGGGCAAGACACGCCTGGATGCATTTGGCGCCGGGTGCCACGGGCACCTCACTGCCACGCCGCCAGATGACGTGAACGCGCTGCTCGGCATGCTCCACCGGCTGCTCCGCACCGACCAGCACGAGAGCGACGGCAAGGTCCGGCAATTTCTCAGCAGGGCCACAGCTGCGACGGCCGGTGGGGCGTTGGGAGCTCGGGAACTGGCCCAGGCACTGTCGACCCTCTCATGGCAGGGCCACGGGTTCCTCCCACCCGGCTCCAGCGCGGTTTCAAGCACCGGCACGGAAGCGGGTGCGGCCGATCGGGTGAACGGCCACTCCACCTGTCTCACCGCCGAGGATCGAACCGCCATCCTGGGCGATGAGTTGCAGCCAACTCCGGGGTGCGAGCTCCCCAAGGGGTTCGTTCCATTGCGCCGGTTGGCTCGAGGCGGCCACGGCGATGTGTGGCTGGCACGGGATCACCTGTTGGCCCGTGACGTTGTGGTGAAGCAGTATCGCAACAACGATGCGCTCGAACGTGAACTGCGGGCTTTGGGGCACCTCGACGGGCATCGGGCCTCGGTTGAGCGCTACCTGTTCGCGCATGGCTCGGCGCCCGCACCACCGGCGATCGTCTTGGGCTGGTGCGAGGGCGGAGCATTGGCATCCGATCATCCGTGGAGTCCCACCGAACTGGCCCATCTGGGTGCCCAGGTCGCCGACGCACTCGGGGTGCTTCATGGCCGAGGGTTGGTTCATGGCGACGTCAAGCCCCAGAATCTGTTGGCTGACCGTTGGGGCGCCGTCCGGCTCGCCGACTTCTCGGTCACCGGTGCGGACGGAGCGAGGGGTTCACCCGAGTGTTCACCTCGACATGCGCCGCCCGAGCAACTCGACGGCGGAGCGCTCACCCCGGCCGCCGACCTGGCCGCCCTTGCCGCAACGCTCTATCACCTCGGTGAGGGTTACCCACCTCTGGAGCGCGGCGATGGCACCGAGGCGTTGGTGGCCCGACGTCTCAGCGGCGTCAAGCCTGCGTTGCCACAATCGATGGCCTCCCTCCCCGGACTCTCGACCTGGGTCATGGCGCAACTCTCGCCCGACCCCTGCGACCGGCCCAACGGTGGGGCCGCGGTGGCCGCCGCCACCCTTCGAGCGCTGGTCCGCCCGACTCCCTGCCATCTCAACGACAACGACGCACCCGCTCACCCGACGGGGCACGGCCAGGTCGATCTCCGGGCTCGACTCGCTACCAAGCGCTTTGCCTGGCCAACGTTGCCTCGCTCCGGAACAGCCCTGACCGCCTTGGGGTCGCTGGTCGCGTCGCTGCTCCTGGCGAGCGTTCTCGTATCTCGGGCCTGGGCGGGCCCATCCCCCGCTCCCCCGGAGCTCAGCGATCCACAAACTCGGGCGGGGCTTCGTGCGGCCATGGCGCTCCCGCCTCCCGATCCCCTGAGCGAGTCACGTCCGACGGATGCGTCGCTGAGTGCCGCCCCCTCGGGGTCCGCCGTGCTCCGCGTGACGGGACGCTTTGAAGGACGGCCTTGGTTGGTTCGGCGAGACGATTTTGCGGTCACCGAAGGGCTGGTGGATGACCGGCCGTTCGCGTTCGGCGTCGTCGGCCCCAAAGGCTCCATTGCGGGACCAACGCATTCAGCACTCATCCGATCCAACCAGGCCTCACTTCGGCTGCCGCCCGGCGAACGATCGGACGGCGCCGCCGTCACCTCATGCGTCCGGGTGATCGGCATCGACCTCCCAGACGACCCGTCACCCGCCCTGTGTTGGAGCCGCTGAGTCGCAGCGGCGGTGGTGGACGCACACACCCCAGGCACGCCTCACCTGCACTTCGCTCCACCACAGGTTTCCAGGCGCTCACCCCTCGGCCTGTGGATGATTCGGGTTAGTCGGCGTCGTTGGCGCCCCTCGGGGCGCGGTATTCAAACCACCGCTTGCCAAACACCACCCGTTCGCCGTCTCGAAGCATGTGCGGCGACTCGGCGTCGAGGCGGGTGAGTTCGCCCGGGGTTGCCTCGACGAACGTGCCGTTGGCCGAGCCGCAGTCCACAATGGACACCTCGTCGTCGCGGCGACGCAACTCCACGTGGTTGCGGGACACCGCTTGGGAATCATCGGTCATGGTCAAGGTATGAAGCCTGGTCGGGTCGTCGCGAACCCCAGGGTCGGGCCGACGACCAATCAGCACGTCGCCGGGCAACTCCACGGCCACGCCGTCATCGAACAGGAGGAGCGGGATCGACTGGTCGTCATCGCCACCATCGGCGTCCCACTCGCGCTCGTTGGTGTCGTCACCTGAGGCATCGCTCGAATCGTCACCGGAATCCTCGCTGGAGGTGACCAGATCGGCGTCTGCGCCGCCAACGCCGTCAAAGGCGCCGGCACCGGTGGACCATGAATCATCCTCCCAGGCGTCTGATGCGTCGGAATCCCCGGCGGACTCGGGGTCGTCCGGCTGCTCGACGTCTTCCGGCGCGTCGTCACGGGCACCACCTGCCCAGGCCGGGGGTGGTGGCCAGTCGGCCTCATTGTTGAGCGCTGCGGCCCCGCGAGGGCTGCGGTCACCTGCTGACGGAGCCACCTCGGGCTCGGCGGGCATCGAGGAGGGCATACCCGAACCAGGCACATCCGGGGTGGTCACGATGGGGACCAAACCTGTGGCCTCGCCGGCAGCCGGTGCAGCGGCGGGCTCAGGAGGCGCGTTTGACGGCTCGTCGACCACCGACGCCGTCTCCTCGCCAAACGAGGAGGCTGCTCGATGCTCGCCGGTTGGTTCTGGCCCATCAAGGGGGTGACCAGGTCGGGCGGATTCGACGGCTGCGGAGCCGGAGCCGCCCGATGACTCCGGCTCCTCGCTCACGATGCCGATCAGACCATCGGCGTCGGTGGGCTGACCCTCATCGAGTTCGCCATCGAAGGGCAACTGATGTCGGCCGCGTTCGGTGTCCGTTCCGGTGGACGCCCTGGGCGAACCGCGTGGATCGCCGGTCACGTCTGCGTCAGGCGCAGGCATGGCCGCCAAATCGACCTCAGCGACACCACCCGACATGCCGGAGGAGGGCTCGCTCAGGTTGCCAGGAGCCGGGACGGGACTCGCTACGGCCAAAGTCGGGTTGGGCTCGTCAATGGGAGCCTCCTCTGCAACGCTCGGGGCGCCGCCGGCCTGCGGTCGGCTGACGCCACCCTCCGGAGCGGTCGCCGATGACGTCACGCTTGCGGGTTCCCCGTCCCCAGGCTCCGCCGGGCGGTTGGCATTGCCGGCGTCGGTTTCGCCGGCTTGGGATGCGCTCTCGCCGGCGATGTCGACGGTGGGCCCGTCGCCCCTCGGGATCAGGATGGCGCCGGTCGCCGGCACCACCCCGTGCTCGAGGTCAATCCGATCGGGAGCGGCGCCGGCACTGACGCCAAGCTGAATCTGACTGGGCCGATTGGGCAAAACCAACTGGGCCCACATGCCGGACACGTCGGCTGCAACCCGCCGTCCGTCGTCAAGGGCCACCTCCGCTGCACCGGCTGCCATGCACAGCAGCGACGATCCGGTCTGAAGCACCGCGGCGAAGTCGGCCACCTGATCACCGGATCGCGCAAGCAGCCAACCGGCCAGGTCGCGGAATGCGAGGGCTGCGTCCTCGTGGTCGGTGGCCGCCACGCGTTCTGCAAATGCCGGTCCGTCGACCCAACCCTGATTGACCAGGACGACACATCCAGGCCATGAAAACAATTCGCCGGCACCATCGGTTGGGATGGTGCGATAGCCGTTGATCGCCATATGAGATGCCCCTCTCGTGAGAAATATCGTCCACGCTTCGCCCACCGAAAGATTCCCGACGGACACCAACGTGGCTACTTCAACCTACCGGGCCCACCACCCCCCGTGGTGCACTTACCTCAGCGAGGATGCGCCGAAGATGCAGCGTGCGACGACGGACAACTGCAACGGTCTCAATTTCGTCGATATCGGGCACGCACCCCCGGCTACTCAGCCGAGGATGACGGTTGCCTGGCGGGTGAGGTTGGTGATCAAACCCGGGAAGATGCCGATGATCAACACGCCCACCAGGCAGAGACCAAGCGCGATGCCGGCGGTGCGGGGAAACGGCAACTGTGCCCGGGTGACCGCTGGGGTCGCGCCGTCCTCTGCCTCATCGGAGGGCCAATACATGGCACCGACTATGCGCAGGTAGAGGAACGCCGAAACGACGGCGGAAACCATGGCGGCCACCCCCATCCACCAATGACCGGCATCGACTGCCGCAGTGATCACACCAAACTTGGCGAAGAAGCCGCCGGTGAAGGGGACGCCTGCCTGCGCAAGGACGAACACCACCAAGGCCAACGCCAACGCAGGTCGAGCCGTCGGAAGTCCCCGAAGGTCGGCCAGCGAGGTGTGTCCGTCGCCCTCACGGCTGATAACCGTGACGACGGCGAAGGCGCCGATGGTCATCAGGGAGTACACGGCCAGGTAGAACAACGCCGCCGAAATGCCCTGGGCGGAGGCCGCGTCGACGGCGACCAGGATGAACCCGGCGTGGTTGATCGACGAGTACGCCAGCATGCGCTTGACATCGGTCTGCACGATTGCGCCAAACGCACCACCAAAGAGCGACAGCAGCGCCAACACCTCAATCACCGGACGCCAGTCGCCCCGGTAAGCCGGAAGCGCCACCACCAGAAGCCGCAACAGCCCTGCAAACGCACCCGCCTTGATGGCCGAGGCCATGAAGGCGGTCACCGGGGTGGGGCTTCCCTGGTACACGTCGGGCGCCCACCAGTGGAACGGCACCGCCGCCACCTTGAAACCGAGCCCGATGATCACCATGGCAATACCACCCAACAACAGGTTGTCGGAGACCAGCCCCTGACCGTCGAGGTAGGTGCGCATAGCACCGAGGCTGGTGGTACCGGTGGCGCCGTAGAGCAGTGCGATGCCGTACAACAGAAAGGCCGATGCGGCGGCACCAAGGATGAAGTACTTCAGACCCGCCTCGAGCGAGCCGATGCGGCGGCGATGCATGGCGGCGAGCGTGTACGCGGCAAGCGACAGGATTTCCAGACCGATGAACAAAACCACCAGGTCATTGGCCGATGCCATCACCATGGCGCCCGCCGCCGAGAACATCATGAGCGCATAGGGCTCGACGCCTTCGAGGCCCTCTCGAGCCAGATAACCGTGGAACAGCAAGGCCACCAGCACCACTGCGGCAGCGATCACCCAGTAGGCAAACACCGAGAATCCGTCGACGCCCACCGCCCCGGCGACCGCCGAGGTGGGGCCACGGGTGGGGTCGATGATGCGCAGCCAGAGCGGCACACCGGATGCCATCGACGCAAGGCCCACGACGACGGTGCCAAAGGACGCCACGTGGCGAGGTACCCCGTTGGGCATCAGCGCACCGAGGAGCAGCAGCAGCAGGGCGCCGCCAAACATGATCAGGATCGGTGCCAGATATCCCCAGGTGACGTTGGGCGTCACCGCAGGCGCTCCGGCCTGGGTGGCCGATGTTGCTGCACCGGGTAGCCCTTGTAGCACGGTGGCAATCATCCTTCACCCTCCCCGGCCTGGCCGGAGTGCTGTGGTGCGTCGGCGACCTGAGGCGCCTCAGGTGGCTTCGGCGCGCGGTAGTCGGCGTGCCGCTCCACCTGCACCACCACCCGCTCCACCGATGGACTGATGCGATCCAGCACTGGTTGGGGGTACACACCCAGAAATACGATCACGGCGACGAAGGCGGCCATCAGGCCCCGCTCACCCAGCTTCAGGTCGGTCATGGTGTCGTTGTCTCCAACCGGTTCACCGTGGAACACGCGCTGGTAGCCCCAGAGGAGGTAGAGGGCGGCGAGGATGACGCCAAACACCGCCACCACGGCCCACCATCGATGGGTCTGCCATGCGCCGAGCATCGACAGGTACTCGCCGACGAATCCGTTCAGGCCGGGAAGCCCAACCGAGCTCAGCATCACGATCATAAAGAACCCGGCCAGGACCGGCGCCTTGACCTGCAGGCCACCGAGCTCGTTCATATCGCGCGTGTGGCGGCGCTCGTAGATGTAGCCGACGAGGAGGAACAGCGCGGGCGTGGAGATGCCATGGTTCAACATCTGCAGCACGCCGCCGTTGACCCCAATGACCGTGAGTGAGAACACACCGAGGACGATGAAGCCCATGTGGGCCACCGACGAATACGCCACGAGACGTTTCAAGTCGGTCTGCATGGCAGCCACGATCGCGCCGTAGATGATGCCGATGACCGCCAGCGTCATGATCACCGGGGTTGCCCAGTGGGCGGCCTCGGGGAACAGTTCCAGACCAAAGCGAATCAGGCCGTAGGCGCCCAACTTCAAGAGCACACCCGCCAGGATGACCGACCCGGCGACGGGCGCATCGGTGTGCGCATCGGGTAGCCAGGTGTGCACCGGGAACATGGGCACCTTCACCGCAAATGCAATGGCGAAGCTGGCAAAGATCCACCGGGCTGCATCGGTGGAGATGGCCTGGCTGGCGGTGAGTTCGACCAGGTCGAAGGTCATACGACCGGTGGCCTGGGAATTGAGGAACACCAGCGACAGAAGGCCAACCAGCATGAAGGCCGAGCCAAACATGGTGTAGAGGAAAAACTTGTTGGCCGAGTAGGTGGCGTTGCCGTGGCCCCATCGTCCGATGAGGAAGTACATCGGCACGAGCACCATCTCGAAGCAGAGGAAGAACAACAGCAGGTCGAGCGAGACGAAAGCGCCGATTGAAGCTGCCATCAAGAGCGACATCCAGGCGTAGTACGCCTTGGGTGCGTGACCTGCGCGGGCCCCCAGGATGCTCATTGGGTACAGCACCGCGGTGAGCACCACCATGAACAGCGAAATGCCGTCCACACCCAAATGCCATGACATACCCCAGTCGGCGACCCAGGTGGCCTGCACCTCAAACTGGTAGCCCGCCTCGCCCCGCTGGAACTGGGTGAGCAGGTAGATCGACAGGGCGGCGGTGACCATCGCACCCATCAGCGCCACCTGGCGGGGCGTGGATTCGTCCTTGGACGGCAGCAGCATGACGATCACTGCGGTCAGCAGGGGCACCAGCACCAACGCCGGCAGTAGCGCCGGCAGAGCAGCGGTACCCGAGGCGAGTACGGTCGAGGTGGCAAACATCGGGGCCATCAGAGCGACATCCTCGTCACGAAGTACAGCAATACGGCAACGGCACCAACCGACATACCCAGCACGTATCGGCGCAACTGGCCGGTCTGCAGCAGGCCAAGCAACCGTCCGTTACGCAGTGATAGACGGCCAAGACCGTTGACGGCGCCATCGATGATCTGCCGGTCGAACTCCGCCAGGCCATCGAAGAATCGACGACCCGGTCCGGCGACAAACGAAGACAGGCCCTCGTCGTAGTGCCAGGCAGAGCGGAAGAACCCCAACTCGAGCCGACGCGGGTCGGCCTTACGGAGCAGGTACACCCCAAAGCCTCCGGCGATGCCGAGCAACGCCGTGATGATGGCACCGCCGGCGAGAGCGATCAGCGTTGGGACACCCGGCGCCTCATGGCCGTGGGCCAGCGCCGGCTCAAGCCAACGCTCGAGGTAGCGGGTGTTCTCGGTGAACGGAAGGCTGAGTAACCCTCCGACGACCGCAAGGCCTGCCAACACCACCAGGGGTATCAGCATCAGTGGCGGCGATTCATGTGGATCCTCGTCTGGGCCGAGGCCGATGCCTTCGGCGCGCGGCTCGGTGATTGGCACCAGGCCCCACTCGGCATCAGCTCCGAGCGAAGCCCCAACAGAGGCCGGGATGGTCGGAGAAACGCCTGACGCTGTGGTCTGGGCGCCTTCGGCGGCGCCCGCATCGGCGGCGCCCACCGTGGCGGCGACGGCAACGGTTGCCTCGACGGTTTCCGGGCGGAAGCGCTCGGGGCCGAAGAACACCAGGATCACCTGACGGGTCATGTAGAACGCGGTGAGCAGTGCGGTCAGCAGGCCAATGGCCCAGAGCGCCTTACCCCCTGCGTCAAACTCCCATGCGCCGGCGAGGATGTCGTCCTTACTCCAGAAACCGGAGAACGGCGGTACGCCTGCGATCGCGAGCCAACCGATGATGAAGGTGGTCGACGTGATCGGCAGGTACTTACGCAACCCACCCATGCGACGCATGTCCTGGTCACCGTTGAGCGAGTGGATCACCGAGCCGGCGCCCAGGAAGAGCAGGCCCTTGAAGAACGCGTGGGTGACCACGTGGAAGATCGCTGCGCCGTAGGCGCCAGTGCCCACGGCCAAGAAGGTGTAACCCAGCTGAGAGATGGTGGAGTACGCCAGCACTTTTTTGATGTCGTTCTGCGCCAGGGCCACGGTGGCGGCCCAGAGGGCGGTCAGGGCGCCGACCCAGGCAATGACCTCGTTGGCCAGGGCGGCATTGACCAACACCGGGTTGAGCCGCACCAGCAGGTACACGCCGGAGGTGACCATGGTGGCGGCGTGGATCAGCGCGGACACCGGAGTGGGGCCTGCCATCGCGTCGGGAAGCCACACCAGCAGCGGCAACTGGGCCGACTTGCCGGCGGCGCCGAGAAAAAACAGGAGGCCGATCGCCACCGCCGTCGTACCGGCAATACCGGACGCCGCTGCCGAGATATCGAGGTAGTTCAACGATCCGATGGTGGTGAACACCAGGAACGTGCCCAGCATGAAGCCAACGTCGCCCACCCGGTTGGTCACGAACGCCTTCTTACCGGCCGCAGCGTTGACCTCACTGCGGTGCCAGAACGACACGAGGAAGTACGAGCACGCACCCACACCCTCCCAGCCGAGGAAGGTGATCAACAGGTTGGACCCGGTGACCAGCATCAGCATCGAGAAGGCGAACAGGTTGAGGTAGAGGAAGAACTTGGAGAACTTCGGGTCTCCATGCATGTACCCGATGGAGTACAGGTGGATCAGCGTGGCGACCCCGGTAACGAACAGACACATCGTGATCGACAGCGGGTCGGCCAGAAAACCAACATCGACGCTGAAGGATCCGGCTGGGATCCAACGGAACAGGTTGACGGTCACCGACCGGTCCGCCTCGTCCATGCCGAACAGCCCAACGAAGACCAACACCGTGGCTCCGAAGGACCCGGCCATCATCACGGTGGCCAGCCAACCGGAGCGTGGTTCGCCCAGCTTGGGGCCGAACGCCAGCAGGAGCAGCACACCCAGCAGCGGGAAGGCGGGAATGAGCCAGATCAGCTCGGCAAGTTCCATCAGCTCAACCCCGCAATACCGCGACGTCATCGGCGGTGGCGTTTGGACGTCGACGCATCAGCGCCACGATCAAGCCCAGGCCAACCGTCACCTCGGCGGCAGCCACCACCATCACGAAGAACACCACCATCTGTCCCACCCGGTCGTTCAAGGTTTGACTGAACGAAACGAGCGTGAGATTAACTGCATTCAGCATCAGCTCGACGCACATCAACATGATCAGCGCGCTCTTGCGAACCATCAGGCCCACCAGCCCGATCGCAAACAACCCGGCACCCAGCAGCAGGTAGGCGTCCTGTCCAATGGCGAGATCGGCGGCCAACGGCGTCATCGGGGATCCTCCGCGTCGCTCACGAGGTTGTCCGAACCAGCCGCCCCGGACCGACTCCCGTCAACATCGCCCAGTTCTTCCAGGCGATTCTCCGGCACGTCATCTTCAAAGATATCGATCACATCCGGATAGTCGGCGGCGTCAAGAGGCGTCTCTGTGGAGCGACGGGACAGCAGCACCGCCGCCACCACGGCGATACCCAGCAACGCCGAGGTGATCTCAAATGCCCACACATAGTCGGTGAACACCAGACGCGCGAGTCCTTCAACGTCACGTTCACCCGAGAGCGACCGGGTGACGGCCGCGTCAAGGGGCGCTCCCGCCTTCCCTGCGAACAACACGAGGACCGACAGCACCGCAACGGCGCCGCCCACCACGGCAGCGGCCACCTGCTGCCCCTTCAACGTGTCGGCGTCCAAACGTTCCAACCGGTCAACGCCCACCAGCATGATGACGAAGAGAAACAGCACCACGATTGCGCCTGCGTAGACGATGATCTGCACCGCGGCCAGAAAGTAGGCCTCCTGGGCGATGAACAACACGGCTACGCCAAACAAGGTGGCAATGAGCGACAGCGCGTTGTGGACCGGATTGCGGAAGCCGATCACTCCGAGCGCACCGCCCAACACGATGGCGGCAGAAATTGCGAAGACGACGAACTCCACCATCAGTGGGCCCCATCCGCGTCGTGGGATGCAGCCGGACCCTCTGAAGCAGGGTTGCCAACGGTGGACTCGTCCTCGCCCGACGACCGATCTGCGACTTGGCCTCGCTCGGGTGCACGCACTCCGAAGCCAAGCTCGCCCGACCAGGCGACCACGCCCTCGAAGTTGGCATCGCCCTGTGGGGACGTGGCACGCATCCACGCCGAGGTGTGCTCGTCCTCCTCACCCGACCACAGTTCCCACGGCTGGCGCTGTGCCCTGCCCTTATCGTCGGTCAACAGCTCGGCTTTGGTGTAGATGGCGTCGCCACGCTGGCTGAAGGAGAACGCGAACTGCTTGGTTTCGGTGATCGCCTCGGTGGGGCAGGCCTCGACGCACAGATCGCAGTGAATGCAGCGCAGATAGTTGATCTCGTAGACGAACCCGAAACGCTCACCCGGAGACGTCGGGTCGTCCGGGTCATTGTCGGCTCCGCGCACGTAAATGCAGTTGGCGGGACACACCCCGGCGCACAGTTCGCAGCCGATGCACTTCTCCATGCCGTCCTCGTACCGGTTGAGTACGTGGCGGCCGTGAAGCCGGTTGGGCCGAGCCGTCTTCTCCTTGGGGAAGTCCACCGTGAGGATGCGACCGGTATCGCTGCGCTTGAACAGCTTCTTGAAGGTGACGGCGAACCCGTCGAGGTACCCCATCAGCGCCTCCCGGTCGAACTCGGGGATCCCACCGCATTCAGCTTGCGGGCGGCAGCCAACGGATCGACGCCGGGCGGCGCCACCTCGGAGTCGGCAAGCAGGTCGTGACGACCGGCCTCCCGCCGGGCCGACGCGGCCCTGGAGGCGACCATGATCGAACTCCAACCCAGCAGCAACAGCACCGACACGGCAGCTATCACCGACACCAGATTCCAGCCCTGATCCTGGCCCACCTTCACTGCGGTGAGCACCAGGAACCAACCCAAGGCAAGCGGGATCATCCGCTTCCAGCCAATCTCCATCAGTTGGTCGTAGCGGAACCTGGGCAGCGTCGCCCGGAACCACACGAACACGCACAGGAACACGGCGAGCTTGGCAAAGAACCAAGCAAAGGGGATCAGCCAGGATCCAAGAAAGCCGGTGAGCCCGAAGGTGGGTCCTGCCGGGCCACCGAAGAACAGGGTGACGATGATGGCCGACATCGTGACCGTGTTCATGAACTCGGACAGATAGAACATGGCGAAGCGCATCGACGAGTACTCGGTGTTGAACCCGCCGACCAGTTCCTGTTCGGCCTCGACGAAATCGAAAGGCGGTCGGTTGAGCTCGGCGGTCACTGCGATCAGGAAGACCACAAACGGCACCACGCCCGTGGCCCACAGGTTCCAGTTCCAGGTGGCCTGCCCGGCGACGATGCCGTTGGTGGACAACACGCCTGACATCAGCAGCACCGACGCGACGGTGAGACCCAGTGCCGCCTCGTAGGACACCATCTGGGCGGAGGCTCGCACCGAACCGAGCAACGGGTACTTCGAGCCGGATGACCAGCCCGCCAACATGACGCCGTACACGGCGATGCCGGAAAAGGCGAGCATCAACAGGATGCCGAACTGCGGGTCGGCCACCTGGACCAGCGTCTTCTGGCCGAAGACCGACACCACCCCGTCGCTGTTGTCATTGAAATTTCCGGCCAGGGGCACGATCGCGAACGTCCCAAATGCGGGAATCACCGCCAGAAACGGGGCCAGGCGAAAGACGAAGCGATCGGCCCGATCGGGCAGTAGATCTTCCTTGAAGGCCAACTTGAGGCCATCGGCGAGGGTTTGCAGCAGGCCGAACGGCCCGGCCTTGTTGGGACCGATGCGGTTCTGCATGTCGCCGATGAACTTGCGCTCGAACCACACCATGAGGATCACGGCCACCAGAAGCGCCGTAAACGCCAGCACGGCCTTGAGCGCCACGATGCCAACGGCACCCCAGCCGAAGCTGCCGGAGAGGAGGGGGTCCATTAGCTCAACCCCCCGTCGACGGTTTCGATGCGCACCTCGGTGAGGGGCGCATCCGGATCGCACAGCGCCAGCGCTCCAGCCTGCGCTGCTCCGCTCAACTCCAGGTTGCCGCGGGCAACCGCTTCGTCGCTTCGAGCCGGAACCGTGATCGCCCCGGACGGCGTCCTCAGCGTGAGGTTGGCGCCCTCGTCCACTCCAAGCGGCGAGAAGTCAGCGGGGTTCAGTCGAGCCTCGGGAGCGACCGTCAGAGGACGGCTGGAGGGCATGGAATCCAGCATGGTTCCCGAATCGTAGAGCCGCCGCACGAGCACCAGGCGCAACGAGTAACTGGAGATGGCCGGAACCTGGGTTGGATCGCCCGGCTCAAAGCTCAGGCGGTCGGGCAATCCGGCCTCGGTCCACGCCACATCATCGAGGATGGGCACCACCACGCCGTCCTGTCGCCCCGGATCCTCAAGCTTGCCCAGGTCGGCCCCCGCAAAGGTGGGCACGGCGTGTTCGATCTCTGAATCGATGGCCTCGATCGAGGTGAGCCCGAGGTCGGTGCCCAGGCGCTCAGAAAGTTCGGCGGCGATCACCCAGTCGGCCCTGGTGGACCCGGGAGTGGTGACCCGCCGGCCAAGAGCGGTCACCCGGCCCTCCATGTTGACGGTGGTTCCACCCACCTCCCCGTGTGCCGAAACCGGCAGCACGACGTCGCTCACCAACGTCGAATCGGAGTGGTGTGTGGCAAGGCTGATCACGGTGGCCCGCTCCAGGGCGGCCACAGCATCCACGTCGGCAACCAGGTCGGAGATCGGGTCGGCCCCCAGCAGGATCAGCGTGCTGATCCGGCCATCGGCTGCGGCCTCCACGATGCCCGCCGCATCCAGGCCCGCGGTCGCAGGCACCGTGTGCCAGTAGCCGGAGAAGTAGTCCCGGCCGGCGTCAAGCGTCATGCGCCCGGGCAACAACCCCGGGGCCATGCCCAGCTCGAGTGCCCCTCGCACGTTGCTACGCCGCAACGCAGTGAGGAAGGTGGCGTCAGGTCGGGCCTCGCGGATTGCAGCAACGGCGTCGGCGACCGGGCCGTATCCCTCGGACAGGGAACGACGACCAAGTACCACGCGCAGCGGACCCTCGCCCTCGATCAGCTTGGCCGCTTCGCTCAGCAGTTGGGGATTCACCGATCCTGACGGTTCGGAACCCACGCCCAGCAGTGCGGCAACGGCGCGGCCCAGCTCACCCATCGGCACGCCAAGGCTGACCCGAGCCAACCCATCGAGGCTGCCGGGAACCGCCGCTGCGTTGATCAGCGTGACACGATCGGTGGTGACCGCGTGGCGCAACCGCAGGTACAGCACCGGCAGTTCCTCGCGGGGGTCGGGGCCCAGGTACAGCACGGTGCCGCCGGGCTCGCACACGTCGTCGATGGTGGCGGCGGGTAGACCCAGTGCCAGCTCTGCGGGTAGGCCATCGCCCAACTGTGCGTCGACGTTGTCCGTACCCCAGACCCCCTTGGCCAGCTTGGTCCAGGCGTAGGCGGCCTCGTTGGTCAGCCGGGCACCTCCGAGCACCCCGATCGAGTCAGGGCCGCCATGGTCAAGGGACGATTTGATGGCTGCGACAGCGGCCGAATAGGCCTCCGACCAGCGCACCGGCGCCAGTTCGCCACCGCTACGCGCCATCGGTTGGAGGATTCGGTCGGTCTTGTTGGCCTCGAAGCCGAACCGGCCCCGGTCACACAGCCAACCCCAGTTGACGGGGTCCGAATCGACGCCTTGAAGGCGCAGCAGTTCGTCTCGGCTTGACTGCACGGTGACGCGGCAGCCCACCGAGCATGACGTGCAGGTGCTCTCCACCTCGGTCAGATCCCACGGACGGGCCTTGAATCGGTATGGCTTGGCGGTCAGCGCACCGACCGGGCAGATCTGCACCGTGTTGCCCGAGAAGTACGACGCAAAAGGTTCGTCGGGGAACGTGGCGATCTCGGTGTTGTTGCCCCGGTTCATGAAGGTGATCAGGGGGTCGCCGGCGACCTCATCGGCAAACCGCGTGCAGCGGTCGCACAGAATGCAACGCTCGCGATCGAGATACACGGTTTCCGAGAGCGAGATCGGCTTCTCGTAGTGCCGCTTCTCCTCCACGAACCGGCTCTCACCAGGGCCGTAGGCCATCGACTGGTCCTGCAGTGGGCACTCGCCGCCCTTGTCGCACACCGGGCAGTCGAGCGGGTGATTGATCAGGAGGTACTCGATCACCCCGTCCTGGGCCTTCAGCGCTCCGGGGCTCTCGGCGTTCACCACCATGCCGTCGGACACCCGCTGCATACAGCTGGGCAGCAGCGCCGTGCCGCGCGGGCCCTCGATCTCCACCAGGCACATACGGCACATACCCACCGGCTCCATGCGCGGGTGGTAGCAGAACCGGGGGATGTAAACGCCGTGGCGCTCGACCGCGTCGATCAGCAGGTCGCCGTTCTGCACGGTCATCGTGCGCCCGTCGACGGTGATCTCCACCGGGTCGGTAATCTCGATCGGCTTGGGGTTCTCCGGGGCGAACCGGGTCAGTGTGGGGCGTTGACGACCCAACTGAACCGGGACCTCCTCCAAGCCCTCGACGGCCTCGGCCTTGGGGTCCTCAGACACGGGCACCTCCACCTTGCGACTCGTTCTGCGCAGCAGCGATATAGGCGTCGAACTCTCCTCGGAAGCGCCGCAGCGCCGAGGTGATCGGCGCAACGGCCGAGGGGCCGAGCGGGCAGATGGTGGTCTGTCTCGGGGGGAACGGGATGGCCTCCAGGCCCTCCGCCTCCCATGCCGCATTGGGGTAGGGGCCCGGCGAGATGTTGTCGCCGACGTCCTCGAGCAGCCCGATGTCGGAAGGGCGGCCGTAACCCTCGATGATGCGGCGGAGGATGCGTTCCAGCCAGGTGGTCCCCTCGCGGCACGGCGTGCACTTGCCGCAACTCTCGCGTGCGTAGAAGCGGACCAGCCGCAAACACGCGGCCACCGCATCGGTGGTGTCGTCCATCACCACGATCGCACCCGAGCCCAGCATCGACCCGGCGCCGCCGATGGCCCTGCCTTCCAACGCCATGCCCACCTGTTCGGGGTAGAACCAGGGAGCGGAGCCACCGCCGGGGATGAACATCTTCAACTGGTTGCCGTCGCGGATGCCCTGCCCGTAATCCTCGCCGTAGAACAGGTCCTCGAACGTGGTCGTGCCCTGTGGTATCTCGTACACGCCGGGCCGATTCACGTGCCCTGACAGTGCGATCAGGCGGGTGCCGGGGCTGGCCTCGGTGCCGGTCTTGAGGTAGTTCTCCACCCCGTGGTTGAACAACCACGGCAGGTTCGACAGCGTCTCGACGTTGTTGACGATCGTCGGAGCCATGTAGAGCCCCTTGGCGGCCGGAAAATAGGGCGGCTTCAAGCGGGGCATACCCCGTTCGCCCTCGAGCGACTCGATCAGCGCGGTCTCCTCGCCGACGATGTAGGCGCCGGCGCCCCATGCCATGACGATGTCAACCGAGTAGTCGGTTCCGGCGATGTTGCGGCCAACCAGACCGGCGGCATACGCCTCATTGAGGGCGGCGGCGATGCGCTCCTGCGCATGGGCCATTTCGCCCCGGACGTACAGAAAGACCTGCGAGGCCCCCACCGCATAGGCGGCGATGAGGCAACCCTCGATCAGTTGATGTGGGTCGCGCTCCATGAGGAGGCGATCCTTATAGGTGCCCGGTTCGGACTCGTCGCCGTTGACCACGATGTAGCGGGGCTGCACGTCGGGGGGCAGGAAGCCCCATTTGACGCCCGCGGGAAACCCGGCGCCTCCTCGCCCCAGCAGTGTGGCGTCGCGCACGGTGCTGAGCACCTGCGACGGGGCCATCGAGAGAATCTGGTTGAGCGCGGCGTAGCCGGTGTAGCTGCCGGTGTCCTTGTAGCCGTCAAGCGTGTGGCCGTTGAGCTCACCGAAACGGGACGACACCACCAGGGGGGTGCCGTCGGCCGCACCGAATGTGGAGTGGTGATTGCGGTAGCCCATCAGGCGCCACCCTCGACATCGGTTGGGGCCAGGTCGGCCTCGCGGCGGGTGAACCACTGCGGTGCCACCTGGATTTCCGGCGGCCCGATGTTGGCCACGCGGTCGTCGGGGATGTGCTGGCGCACCAGGGCGAGGGTGCCGTGCGCGGGCACCACCTCGTCGATTGCGCCCGAGGCGATGTCGTCAAGCAGTTCGTCGAAGTCTGCATCCGAAAGTTGGCCGAAGTAGCGGTAGTTCACCTGACACATCGGCGCATCCGTGCACGCCGCCAGACATTCGGTGTCTTCCAGCGTGACCCTGCCATCGGCCGTGGTCGAGCCTGCGCGGATACCCAGGCGCTCCTCGGCACGGGCCAAAAGCTCGGCCCCACCGAGCACCAGGCAGCTGATGTTGGTGCAGATACCCAACACATAACGACCGGTCTCGTGGCGCTTGAACATCTCGTAGAAGCTGGCCGTGCCCTGCACCTGCGCGGCGGTGACCCCCACCAGTTCGGCGACGTGGGCCATACCGTCGTCGGTCAGGTGGCCGTGCTCCTCCTGCACCAGATGGCACAGCGGGATCACGGCCGACTTGGGGCGTGGGTAGCGGGCGATGATCTCTCGCGCCAACGCCTCGTTCTCAGGGCTCAAACGGCTCACGATGTTGCCCGCCTCTGCCCGGTCGCGGGAGAGGAAGGAGTGCGCCGCCACGGGTCGGGTTGCATTGAGTCGAAGGCTACTGACGCCATCGCGACCCACCAAAACCGCCGGCAGCGACACCGTGCTTCGAGACGTCTTCGGTCTAACGGATGCGGCCCGCGGTGAGGTCGAATGCAGCCGGCATCCAGCCGGCATCGTCGATTCCGGGACAGGTGCGGCCATCGATGGCGAGCAGTGCAAACTCACCACCGAATGTGCCACCGATCGACAGCTGCCACCAGGTGCGCGACACCGGCGCGGCTCTCCCCTCAACGAGGGCTCCGTCGTACAGTTCCTGACTGGCCTTGGCGTAGGCCTGGGCCGTCGCCAGGTTGCCGTCGGGCGCACACGTGGTGAGGATGCCGTACTCCCCGACGAAGATCGGCAACCCTCCGGCTGCGGCCCAGCGCTGCATCTGGGCCAGGTAGCCGCGCCGCTCGGTCAGTCGCCGCCCGAAGGACACCAGGTCGGGGTCGTAGGTGGGGCGACCAGGACGTCGAACCTCAGATCGGTCCTGCATCTGGGAGCTGGCCCAGCCGTCCTCGGTGTAGCCCTGACCTGCGGCCGATCCGGCGATCACAGCAAGCGTGTAGTCGTGGTGCGACCAAACGACGTTTGGTAGGGCGATGGGTGCCAGGTTGACGCCCTGCAGGCTGGCATCGCCCTTGTCAGGGCTGAGGATGAGGATCTTGGTGGAGTTGGCACTGCGCAGCGACGCCTGGCCCTCCGACGCCAACCACCTGGTGTACACGGCATCGATCAGTCGTTGGGTACGCGAGGTGGCCGAGCCGGTCTCATCGCCAGACGCCTCCGCCTCGCTCACCGGTTCCACCGCCACCACGTTGCGGCCACGAGCCGTCGACGCGTCGTAGCGCTTCAGGATGGTGCGGATGAACCGAGTGGTCTCGGGTAACACCAGCACCTCATCCATCAGGTCACCCAGTTCATTGGGACGGGCCTTGCAGTCGTCGTCCTGCGCCACACCGGTGACCTCTTCCCACGCCCACGCGGGCACATTCCACTTCGCCCCGGCCAGCCGATGGTCCGCTGTACACGGACCATCGGGCGTTCGCACGTGGATCAGATCCAGAATCACGTGGATATCGGCCTTGGCGGCAACGTCGATCAGGTCATCGAGTGCGGCCAAGCCGTCAGGATCGATTCTGATCGTTCCGTCAGGCGCCCGGTACTGAAAGCGGGGCCAGTCCAGCGCCACCCGCACCAACGAAAAGGCCGGAGCGCCGTCGGCACCCATCGACTGCAGTTCGCTGTTCACCAGGTCATCGGTCCACCGCCCACGTTCGCGGTATGGGCCCTGCTTCAGGTTCACCCCGTTCAGGGTCACCGGCACCTCAGCCGTCGGCTTGGCTCCGGCCCCCAACGCCAGGGGGCTTACCTCATCGCCATGAGCGCCTGTCTGGATGAATGCATGAGGCGCCACTGCGCAGAAAAGCTCATCGGTGGCAGGACAATCCGTTGCGGCACCTGGCACCTGATTCGCGGCGCCCGTTGTCGGCTCGCCACCCCGTGCCGGCTTGCCGGTACCGGCCTCGCCCTGCTCCAAGATGCCCGGCGTGCAGGCAGCCGACAGTCCCAGTGTCACCAGCGCAACCGCCCACCCGGCGCGCCGCCCCGGCCGCCGCCGGTCAATCGTCCGCCGCATCCATGCCTTCATGAGAACCCCATCGACCGCCTGATGCCCACGCTGAGCATCCGGTCGGCGTGGTGGCCTCAGGGCTGCAGGCAGAATGGGCCGATGCCCCAACCACCCCCCAACGAGCCGGCCCCACCCGGGTCATCAGGTCAAGCCTTCGTCGCCACCGACTGGGCGCTGTTCCTCTCGATTGCAGGTATCTGGGGCGCATCGTTCCTGTTCATCTCCATCGGCCTCGAAGCCGTCAGTCCCGGCACGCTCACCCTCCTCCGAGTCGGACTCGGCGCGCTGATACTCAACCTGCTCCCCGGGCCGCGCATGAGGACCCAGCCAGGCGATCGGGTTCGGGTCATGGCACTTTCGTTGTTGTGGGTGGCCATACCTTTCACGTTGTTTCCCATCGCCGAGCAGCACATCAACTCGGCGGTCACCGGCATGCTCAACGGCGCCATGCCGATCTTCACGGCGCTCTTCGGGGTGCTCTTCTTTCGAACCCGCACCTCCGGCGCGCAACTGTT
Organism: Candidatus Microthrix parvicella Bio17-1; assembly: GCF_000299415.1. Lineage (NCBI taxonomy): Bacteria > Bacillati > Actinomycetota > Acidimicrobiia > Acidimicrobiales > Microthrixaceae > Candidatus Neomicrothrix > Candidatus Neomicrothrix parvicella. The sequence continues at coordinate 85,301 of NZ_AMPG01000006.1, read as the reverse complement.
GGGAGTCGCCGTCGGGTTCGCAGGCGTCGTGGCCATCAGCATCCCATCGGCGGGCGACGGCGGCACCAGGGCCTGGGGGGTGGCCCTCGTGGTCATTGCCACCATGTGTTACGGGCTGGCGATCAACCTGGCTGCACCACTTCAGGCCCGCTACGGCTCACGTCCCCTGATGGCCAGAATGCTTGCCTTGGCCACCCTCTGGACGCTCCCATTTGGCTTGGTCGGCCTACCATCCTCCGACGTTGCGGTAGTTCCAGCCCTCTCCATCGCCGTCTTGGGCCTGGTTGGAACCGGCCTGGCCTTCCTCATTATGGGCACCCTGGTCGGCCGGGTCGGCTCCACTCGAGCCTCGTTCATCACCTACCTGATCCCCGTGGTGGCGCTCGGTTTGGGAGTCGTGGTTCAAGGCGACCACGTCGACGCTTTGGCAGTGGGCGGAGTGGTACTGGTGATCGGTGGCGCCCTCCTGGCGGGTCGGGCCGAGACCGACCGTCAAGCACAGTTGCCGGCTGATCACCATCCTGGCTGAGCGACTCCGTCCTTCCCGGAGATCGAGTTTTGCTACGGGTACGGCTGCGGCACCGCTGCTTGGAGACGTGCTCGCTGAATTTCTTGGTGGACTGGATGCAAACGCACCACTACCGTGAATGTTGCACGGTGGGCCGTTGGAGTTCGCCAATGCTGGAGGGAATCACCCATGGGCGTTCATCGTCGCAAAATCTTGTCGGCCGTCGGAGCATCGATGGCGCTCATCGGCGGCCTGCTCGCCGCCACTGCACTCGTCGGCGTGGTGCCGGCCGGGGCCGTCACACTCTGGGCTCCAACCACCGCCTGCGGCGTGTTCGACACCACCACTGTTCCGGCGGGGGTCACCTCGATGACGATCAAGGTTGAGGGCGCCCGCGCGGGCGCGGCGGGGTCGGGCACCTCATCGGGAACCGAGAAGTCCGACCCCGGTTTCGGGGGGAAGGTGACAGCCACAGTGGCCGTCGCCCCGGGAGCCACGATCAGCGCTGTGGTGGGCTGCCAAGGCGGAAACTTCCCCAGCTCGAATTGCGGCGGCAATCCAACACGTCCAGCCTCCTCTGCAGGTTGGTCCAAGGGCGGCGCCGGGGGGCTCGCTGACGACACCGCCTTCTGCCCGGACGACGTCGGTACCGGGGCAGGCGGGGCTTCCAGCGCCGTGTGCGTTGGCGGTACCTGCTCGGCACTCGACCCGTCTACGGCCGCGGTCGTCGCGGGCGGCGGCGGAAGCGCCGGACTGGACAAGTGCTCCGGTGCTGCAGCAGCAGGCCGCGGCGGTGACGGTGGGAGTGGCAGCGCAACCGCAGCCGGAGGCGGATCAGGCCCCTCCGGGGTCGACGGAGAGAGTGCCCATGGTGCTGCCGGCGGGAGCGCCGCAGGCGGGGCGGGTGGAGTCAACTCTGCGGCCGGTTCAGCCAATGGCGGCAATGCCAACGACGGCACCGGAGGCTTGGGCGTGAATGCGTCCAGTGGTGCCGGCGGAGGCGGATGGCGCGGCGGGGCAGCGGGTCAAAGCGCCAACTTCGGCTGCAGCTCCGGGGGCGGCGCCGGCGGTGGCTCGTCGTGGTCCAAGAGTTCCAACACCGCCGTGTCGTTTGCGACGAGCGCGTTGAACGGCACAGGCGCCGTGGCGGTGATTTTCGCCGACCCGCAGGTAACCACCACCTCGTCCCAAGCAACCACCAGCACCACCCAAGCAACCACCAGCACCACCCAAGCAACCACCAGCACCACCAGCACCACCAGCACCACCCAAGCAACCACCAGCACCACCAGCACCACCAGCACCACCCAAGCAACCACCAGCACCACCCAAGCAACCACCAGCACCACCGAACCAACCACCAGCACCACCGAACCAACCACCAGCACCACCGAACCAACCACCAGCACCACCCAACCGGGAGCCACGTCGGCACTCGACCCGTCGGTACTCCCGATCGATGAGAGCACCACCACCGTCGCCGGTTCACCGTCCGAGAGGAACGGGCCACCGAGCACCTCCTCGACGCCGACACCCTCACCGAGCACGCCCACGCCCACACCCACACCCCCACCCACACCGGGCACGGCCACGCCGTCGCCTACTCCCCCTGGTGCCGCCTCACCGGCAGCGGACAACTACGTGGCGCCTGCCAACAACATTCCGCAGGCAGGCGGCAGTGCCCAGTTGCCATCCAACGGTGGCAGCCCGGGAAGTTACGGCAGCCCGGCGTTGGCCAACACCGGCAATTCAACCGCCACCACCCTCCTCGCAGGCTTGGCGCTGCTTCTGGCCGGGTTGCTGCTGGCGGGGGCGCAGCGACGCCGCCGCTAGCCAGCTGGACTCTTGTACTGAAGAGCATCGATGTGGACCAGTGAGTTCACCTCGGTGCTCTTCCCACTTCTGGGTGCAGCCGCGTCGCCTCTCATGAGGAACACAGGGTGGACGAACTCATCCCAGCCGTGCTGGTCCACTTGAAGTCCGCTTCGACCAGGCACGACCCAAGGGTTGTGCGCTACCTTCAGGCCTGAGCGCACGTGGCGCCCGTCACTCACTCACGTGCTCGTCGTTGAGGAAGCAACCATGCACAAGCCCGGTCACAAGTTCCTCTCCAGGCTCGGGGCGGCCCTCACGCTGATCGGCGGCCTGTTGGTTGCCACGGCCCTTGGTGGCGTGTCACCAGCCGGAGCGGCCACGCAGTGGACTCCACTCACGCTCTGCGGCGTCATGGATTCCACCACTGCGCCTGCCGGTACCGTGGCTCTGGACATCATCGCCGTTGGTGGAGGGGGTGGCGACGCCGGCGCCCAAGGTAGTTCTGGCGACTCCGGCAAAGGCCGCGCGGGCGGAGCGGTCACTGCTTCCTTCCCGGTGTCGCCCGGCACCACAGTTTCAGCAACAACCGGCTGCACCGGCGCCAACGGGAAGAACGGGCCGGGTGCATCGCCAGTCGGCCCGACCGGCGGCTGGAGCAAGGGTGGCGGCGCCGGTACCGGGTGGACGCTGGTAAAGAGTGCCGGCGCCAGCGCCGGCACCGGCGGCGGCGCATCAGGAGTGTGCATTGGCCCAGCATGCACTGGTGCCGATCGGTCATCAGCCCTGGTCGTTGCCGCGGGTGGCGGAGGCGGCGGCATCTCAGCCTGCGCCGCCACCAAGGCCGGCAGTGGCGGCGTCGGCGGCAATGGGTCGTCAACGTCAGAGAGCGGCGGGTCCGGCCCGTCCGGCTCCAAGGGCGGAAACGGTCAGGTAACCGCCGGATTGTCGACCGGGGGTATCGGGGGCGACGGCGGCGTGAACTCCACAGCGGCCCGCGGGCCCAACGGCGAATCAGGTACCTCGATCGCTTCGGGCAGCACTTCCACCGCCGGTGGCGGCGGTGGTGGCGGTTACGAGGGCGGCGCCCGAGGTGCCAACTACAACGGCTCGTTCTTCGAGCAATGCAACGGCGCCGGTGGCGGCGGCGGCGGCTCCTCCTGGGTCAAGGACACTGCCACCAGCAGTCAGGCGGCAGAGGCAGCCGGGCGCACCGGCCAGATTCTGGTGACCTTCCGGACACAGGGCGATGCGGTCACGACAGTGCCGACAACGACGCCCCCGTCCAGTACGTCCAGCACCGTCAGCACCACCACCAGTTCGGTGGATACAACGACCAGCAGCGTCAGCACCACCACCAACTCGGTGGCTACAACGAGCAGCAGCGTCGACACAACAAGCAGCACCACGACGGTCGCTCCTGTCGCTCCACCGACAGACCCCACGGTGCCCACCACCGCGCCGATCGCGCCCACGAGCCTGGCCGCCACCACGCTTCCATCACCAACGACGGCACCGGGAGGGGCACTACCGGCAGACAGCAGCACCGCCACCACCACTTCAGCCGCGGCGTCGACGCAGACCCTCAACAGTGCGCCGATGACGGCGGCGGCCCCCACGGTCTCACCGACACCTTCCGGCAACGTTGCCCAAAGCAACTACGCCAACCAGGGCGCCCAGCTGCCAACGAATGCCGGGAGCGCAGGCACCGCCGGCAACTCGGCGTTGGCCAATACCGGCATTTCAGCCGGAGCCGCGCTGGCTGCCGGAGTGGCGCTCTTGTTTGTCGGCCTGCTGCTGGTGGCCGGCGCACGCCGCCGGAACTGACCGCCAGGCTCAGAGCAGCTCCTGGCACGACGTGCGGGCGGCTCCGCCGCGACATCCGGTCGCCAGGTCTCGCTGATGCCCCCAACACGGGTTCGTCCCTGCGAGTTAGCGGTCGACCTCGCCCATAATCGGGTCGACGGACGAGATAATCGCCACGGTGTCGGCGATCATCGAGTCGCCCATCAGGTGCGGGAGCGACTGCAGGTTGTGGAAGGAAGGTCCTCGAATGTGCATTCGATAGGGCGTGCCCGAACCATCCGACACCAGGTAGCAACCCAGTTCGCCACGAGGACTCTCGACCGCGCAGTAGACCTCGCCCTCGGGCACTTTGAAGCCCTCGGTGTAGATCTTGAAGTGGTGAATCAACGCTTCCATCGACTCGTCGATTCGGGCCCGGGGCGGCGGGGTCACCTTCTTGTTCTGCACCTTGTAGTTGCCCTTGGGCATCATGTCGATGCACTGGCGGAGAATCTTGATCGACTCTCGGATTTCGTTCACTCGAATGGCGTATCGATCGAAGCAATCCCCATAACTGCCGACGATCACATCAAAATCGAGTTGCTCGTAGGCCAGGTACGGCTGCTCGCGCCGGAGGTCCCATGCGTAGCCGGTGGAACGCAGGATGGGGCCCGTGGCACCCAGGGTGACCGCCTCTTCAGCGGTGATCACACCAACGCCCTGCAAGCGCTCACGCCAAATCGGCTGGCCGGTCATCAGCTTGTCGAACTCTTGGAGCCGACCGGGGATGAGGTCGAGCACAGACTCCAGCTCGGCCTGCCAGCCATCGGGCAGGTCAGCCGCTACACCGCCCGGGCGGATGAAGTTGTGGTTCATGCGCAGTCCGGTGACGAACTCAAGGAAGCGAAGGGTTTCTTCGCGTTCGCGCCAGCCATACAGCATCATGCCGACGGCGCCAAGGTCCATCCCGTTGGTGGCGAGAAACAGCATGTGGGAGCTGAGCCGGTTGACCTCGCACAGCAACGTCCGGATCCAGGTGGCCCGCTCGGGCACCTCGATGCCCAGCAGTTCCTCGGTGGCGAGAGAAAACACGGTCTCGTTAAAGAGCGGACTTGCATAGTCCATGCGCGTGACGTTGGTGGGGCCCTGCAGGTAGGTGAGCTGTTCGCCGGTCTTCTCCATGCCGGTGTGGAGGTAGCCGATCACCGGACGGGAGCGACGAATGATCTCACCCTCCAACTCGAGCACCACTCGCAACACCCCGTGGGTGGACGGGTGCTGCGGCCCGAGGTTCATGATCATGTGCTGGTCGTCGGTCAGGCCCGAGTGCTGCTCGGCCTGCGTCTCGGTCATGCGCAGTACGTAGGCGTCCTCAAGCAGTTCGGCGCGGGCCGCGTCCAGGTGATCCAGATCGGTACCGCCCGCATTGTCGGCCTCGGGCGGCGGAGCCGTCGGTGTGATGGCGGTCATCAGGCCTCCTTGAATTGCACGGGGATATCACCCACCGCGTAGTCCTTACGCAACGGGTGCCCCTCCCAGTTGTCTGGCATGAGGATGCGATCGAGGCCTGGGTGACCTTGGGGCTCAATGCCGAAGAAGTCCCACATTTCACGCTCGGGAAAGTCGACCGACGGCCACACGCGGATCAGGCTCGGCACAGCCAGGTCGTCTTCGGGAACCTGCACGCGCATTCGCAACCGGGTGCCTGTGGTGTGGTTGAGCAGCGAGACCACCATCTCGAACCGCTCGGGCACAACCTCGACGGGCAGCTGCCGGTCGAAGTGCAACAAATAGTCGACTCCACACAGGTCGACACACATCCAGTAGCCCTCGGAGCGCAAGGCGTTGGCCACCTCGAGAAGGCGATCACGGGGCACGAAGATCACCTGTTGCCGGCCCGTCCCCGCAACCGGGCAATCGAGATGAGAGGTCGAGGCGCTGTCGCTCATGAACGGGGGGCCACGGTGACGGCCTGCGGCAGGTTGGGCCCATCGATATGAATGTTGGCTCCACCGTTGTATCGCTCTCGTCGGCCCAGGATCTCTCCGGCGCGGATCGACGCGTGGAGGGTTTCGATGCCGTGCATCAGCGTTTCGGGTCCGGGCGGGCAACCGGGCACGTAGACGTCGACCGGCACCACCTGATCAACGCCCTGAACCAGCGCATAGTTGTTAAACATGCCGCCGGTGGACGCACACACACCCATGGAGATGACCCATTTGGGGTTCATCATCTGGTCATAGATCTCGCGAAGGACAGGGGCCATCTTCTGGCTCACCCGACCGGCAACGATCATGATGTCGGCCTGCCGGGGAGACGCCCGGAACACCTCCATGCCGTATCGAGCCAGGTCGTAATGGCTGCCGCCTGTGGCCATCATCTCGATGGCACAGCAGGCGAGGCCGAAGGTGGCCGGCCAGGAGGAACGGGTACGTGTCCACTGCACCAGATCCTCCAACTTTCCTGTCAGGAAGTTGTGTTCCAGTCCGGCAATACCGTCGTTGCGAAACGTCAGTTTGTCGCTCATGCGGCCTCTCGACCCTCGGTGCCAACCCTGCGCACGGTGGTGTTGGTGGTCCGATGGGCTCCAACCCGAATGTCGGAGTGACCACGCCGCTTCAGCGGGCCCCAGTCCAACGCCCCGTTGGAAACAAGGAACAGGAACGGGATAAACAGCGTGGCTGAAAACAGCAAGATGTCACCCAGGCCAAAGCCCCCCAGTTCCTTGAAGATCTGAGTAAATGGGAAGAGAAAGATGATCTCGATGTCGAAGACGATGAAGATCATGGCGACCAGATAGAACTTCACTGGAAAGCGTGACGGCGTATCGACCTGATCCACAATGCCGCACTCGTAAGGAGCGTTCTTTCGTGGATTGGGCTGGGGCGGGTTCAGCAGCCTGCCCATAAGCGACGAGACACCCGCAAACAGCGCACCGAGCACCACCAGGGCCAGCACCGGAAGGAACTGGCCCATGGTTAGCTCTTCTCCTTCTCGTGTGCTTCCACCATCGCCATCTCCACCTTGTCTCGATGATGCAGCAGGTAGGCGAAAGACACGAAGAGCACGAAGGTCACGATGGTGAACAGGAACGGCACGAACCGCTTATCACCAAGGTTGCGCAGTTGAACCACCGAGATGGCATCGACGTCGGTGCGAGGCTGCGTGGGCGGTGGGGGTTTGGCAGGGTCGACCTCAAAGTTCTTGGCCTGCCGAAGAGTCACCACCGAGTACAACTCGGGGTGCTTCACTTCAAAGATCGAGAGGAACCGCGTCCAGCCCTGACTGATCAGGGACTGCTCGTCCCCGGGCAGGATCGGCTCGTCCGCCGGCTTGCCACCGAGGTAGAACACGTCCTCGACGAAGTAGTCGGCAGTGCCGGTGAAGCCGGTCAGGCTGGTGGACCGATCCGAGGCAAGGACTGAATCCGCCGCCGCAGTGGTCTCACCACGTCGGGTGTCCTGTTCGGACAGGATGCGCCAGCCCCCGAGTTCCTCGTTGAGGTCATCGCGGATTTGCGAATCGAGCGAGACCACCTTGGTCAGCGTGAGGCGGTGCTCGGTGGACTGCCCATCGACCAGCGCCTTAAACGCTGGATCCTTCATCGCCTCGGCCTTGATATCCGGATAGCGGTTCAGTAGTTCCAGCGGGTCCGGCAGGTCTTCCTCTCTGGGAAGCGAGCCCACCCCATCGGTCTTTGGCTCGTTGTCCCTGGACATGTTGACTTCGATCGCCTGCCAGGACGGATCGCGCCCCTTCAAGCCGATGCCATACATCCACCACACCGAGCTCATGAGGAACATCCAGCCAAAGAGACCAGCAAGGGTGATCAAAATGCCCAGCTTCACGCCGGTATTTGTGGAGACGATCATAAAGATCGATCCGGGTAGCACGGTGACCGCAACGGCAACCACAAGGATGCCGCGGATGGTCGGGTCGAAGGTGATCGCAGCGATCAGCGAGAACATGGATCAGCCCTCTTGGTTGGGTTCGGTGGTCGGTCCGGGCTCGCCGCCCGGGGCCGGCGCAGCCTCAATGGTTGGCGCAGCGTCCTGAGGTGGCTCGGTGTTCACGACCGCCAGATCGTCAGGTGAAGCTTGGGGCGCCTTATCCGGGTTGGCGCTTGGGATGCGGTCGAGGTTGCGTTCGTACGTGACGATCGACCAGACCTGCGCCGGGTCGTACATACCCAGTGGGCCCAGTTGCGGCACGCCCTCGGCATCGGCATTTGGATTGAGGCCGAAGCCGGGCATCTTGCCAGAGCCGATGGAACGGCTGAAGTACTTCACGCCGTTCTCAGACCCGGACATGATGAACTCGAAGTGCTCACGCGGCGTGGACCTGGTTTCGATCCCCTGCAACCTTGGCCCCATGGCTCCGTATTCAAGCTTTTCGAAAGGTTTGCCGGCCTGCCCATAGGCGGCGCCGGGAACGTGGCACCGTGCGCAGTTGTACGCGCCACTTGCCGTCGGCAGGTTGAAGAGGATCTCGCCCAGTTGCAACTCGTCCGCTTCGTTCAGGCGTGACGTGACAAAGGCATCGTTCTCCTTCGAGGCACCCGCCACGGCCTTCTCGACCGGCAGGTCGGCAACGGTCTTCTGGGTACCGGCGGCCTTGCTGAACGCTTTGGCCTTCGTCACGTTCTCAGCGCGAACATCAACCATCCGCTTGGCCAGACCTGCATCCACCTGCTTGACCGCATCGTCCACCTCAGCGGTCATCTCTTGCGGCGTGAGCTGCACCGACCAGAGATAATCAATGATCTGGTCGATCTGCTGCTCGGTCAGGGGGCCACCACCAGGCAGTCCCCAGGCCGCCATCGGCGTACCGGGTCGTCCATAGTCGAGGACGTAGCGCACTTCCTCAACGGAGAAGCGCCACAGCACCGTGTTGAGCGCCGGGGCATTCCACTGCACCTGGTCGACAAAGTCGCCGTTCTCGTTGGTGACCACGAACGAGGCCACACCGCCCACGCCCTCAGCTGCGTGACAGTTGACGCACTGAGCGGTTTCGGTGTAGATGACGCTCCCAGCTTCGACGAACTTTTCGTCGAACGCCTTGACCGCCCCGGCCTGACGGCCCGGCTCTGCCAACCAGTACAGCGGCAAGGCCACTGCGATCAGCAGGAGCAGGCCGACGGCTGCCAAGAGGGACCGGTCGAGCTTCGTGGTCTCAAGCTCATCATCGTCGAGGTACGGCTTGCGGTTGGCGGCCAGTTCGAGTTCGGAACCGACCTCCGCCCGACCCTTGCGTGCCGAGATCACCAGGTAGGCCACGCCGCCGAGCGCGACGATTACCAGCACAATGAGGCCGATAGATCGTTGCGTCGTCTGCTGGGCTAGCAGCATCGTCATGTGTGAGTGCTTTCGTGCTCGTGAGGGGAATCAGGGACAGCCTGTTGGCAGCGGACCTCGCTGCGCAAAATCAGTGCTCGACGGCGGCGCCGATGCAGTGTGGGCCCTCGGCCTCCTGGCCGGTCGTGTTGGTGCCGATGGGAGGGCCCTCGATGATGGCGCCGGTGTTGACGATAAAGTTGCCGCCGGTCACCTCCATGGCGAAGCGGTCCATACCCCGAGGCGCAGGACCGCCCTTCTTCTCGCCAACCTGGTTGTACTGACTGCCGTGGCAGGGGCATTCGAACCACTTGGACGTACCGCACTCGGGCACGCGGCAGCCGAGGTGCGGACACTTTTGGTACAGGGCCAACAACCCGTCCTCCATGCCCGCCAACTCCGGGGCGCTGTACACGGAACGAGCCTTTTGGAGCGCGGCGGGGGGGTAGCGCACCAACCATGCCCGAGCCTCGGGCTTGTACAGGAAACCTCCACCGCTGTCGATGGCTGACTCCAGGTCGGCGATTTTGCCCATGTTGATCTTCGAGCCGAACCCGCTGGATCCGGTCGGCCACAGGTAGGCGACCAAGGACGCCGCGCCGAAGGTTGCAGCGCTGAAGGCTGTCAGCGTGACCGCCGACCGGTTGAGGAACTGCCGGCGGTTGACGCCGATCGTCTCGGGGTCGGGCGGGGTGAACACGGCCACCTCTCCCTTGGAGGACGGCACGAGATCCTTGCTGATTCGCTCGATCTCGGCGCTTTGCTCGACCATTCGACCCGCCGGGATCCCCTGCTCGTGCTTTGCCTTGCGACCACGACGGTCCGAACGCAGCGTCTCACCACTGACATCGCCGATGGCCCGGTCGCCGTTGCGTCGCAGCGCCGTCGCCAACACCATGACGGCTGCCAAGACGACCAAGATGATGATTGCGATTAGTACTACGCCCATGGCGTCACTCGCTTTCTCTGGATGGCTTCAGGGCTGTCGATGATGGGGACCCTGGCTTAGAACTCGAAGAAGATGCCGTCACGCCATGGCAGCGTGAAGTTGAAGCCCGGGCCCCGGAAGAACGAACCGATGATGGTCAGCACCCCCCAGAACATCAAGTGCACGGTCATGAGCGCGATCGCGAACTTGCGGAACTCCGGCTTGTTCGACGGATTCTTGTCGATGTAAGGCGCCAGGATCAGAAGGAAGATACCCATGCCTGGAATGGTCACCCCGGCCACCATCGGGTGAAACATGGTCAGCAGTTCCTGGAGCCCGAGGAAATACCAGGGCGCCTTGGACGGGTTGGGCGTCGAGTTGAAGTTGGCCAGGTCCTGCAGCGGCGCATTGACCACCCACGAAAAGATCAACAGAAACGCCGTGACGAGAAGCGCTGCGACAAACTCGATGATCAGCAGGTGCGGCCACGTGTGCACTTTATCGATCGGCTTGGCCTTGACGTCCTGGATCGAACCTGACTTCACCACGGTCAGCAGGCGCTGCGTGTGCCCACCAGGGCCGGCAGCAGTAGGTGGACCGGGCGGAGGGGCCGTGGCTACAGCCGTGCCACCACCGGTGGTGGCAACCGCTGCGGCCGCCTGCTCGCCACCCGCCTTTTTCGCCTTGGCCGCCTTCGATCGCTCCAGCAAATGCGCTGGAATACGCGGGTCGCCCGCAGGCTCGGCGGCGCCGCCTGCGTCTGCGGCAGGGGCGGGCGCTTCGGCCTTGGCCTTGTCGCGGGCAGCCTGTGCCCGCTTCAGGAGATGTTCGGGAACTTCGGTCATGTGTGGATCCCTTCCCTACAGCGGCCCGGAGATGCCGCCGTCCTTGCGGACTCTCCAGAAGTGAATGGCCATGAAGATGACCGTGACGAATGGGAAGAATAATACGTGCAATACGTACCATCGAAGCAGCGTATTGGAGCCGATCTCGCCCCCACCCAGCAGCACGAAGCGCACCTGCTGACCAAACACCGGGGTATAGCCCATCATGTTGGTGCCCACCGTCACGGCCCACAGCGCCAGCTGGTCCCACGGCAACAGGTAGCCGGTGAAGCTGAGCAGCAGGGTCAGGGTCAACAAGATGACGCCAATCACCCAGTTGAACTCACGGGGCGCCTTGTACGCGCCGTGGTAGAAGACACGTGCCATGTGCAGGAAGACCGACAACACCATGAGGTGAGCGCCCCACCTGTGCATGTTTCTCACCAGCAGGCCGAACGTGACCGAAGTCTGAAGCTGGTAGATGTCGCCCCAGGCCTGAGCGGCGGTGGGACGGTAGAAGAACATCAGGAAGATGCCGGTCACCGTCAGCAGGATGAAGAGGAAAAAGCTGAGGCCTCCGAGGCACAGTGTGTAGCTGACCTTGACGGCGTGACGCTTCACCTTCACAGGGTGCAGGTGATAGAGCACCGAGTTCATCACCACATAGCTGCGGTTCCTCGGGCTGTCGGAGTAGCCCTTTCGAAAAATTGAGCCCGGGCGGAAGATGGAGTTCCACGCCTGGGAACCCTGGGTGTCGGCCCACAGCTTGGTCATCCGCTCTTGGAGCTTTTGATTGCCGCCGGAGGACATGGTCTTTGCCACGAAGGTCTCCCTGATCTCAGTCGTCGTTGGTGTTCAGCCCAACCGCATCCCATAGCCGTAGCCATGGGCGTTGGTTCGCTGATGTTGGTCGCCGCCGGCGGCGGGAGCCCCGATCTTGCCGAGGATGATGACGCCGGTCGGGCATCGGTCAACGCAGAGTGCGCAACGCGTGCACACGTCATCGTCAATAAGGAACATCACCTGGTCGGAGGGATCCTGGCCGGGCTGTTCGGTGTCGATTGCCTCTTCGATGGCATTCGGGGTGACCAGGTGGATGCACTTCCACGGACAGATGTCCACGCAACCCTCGCAGAGGATGCACTCGGACTGATCGATGTGAATGAACTGCTTGGGTTTGACGGCCCGACCCAGGTAGTCGGCGTCGACCTCCTGGAGCACGTAGTCGTCAACGAACTCGGGAAGTGGTGGATTGGCGTCGGTCACGGCCATGAGGTCATGCCTTCTTCACCAGCGGACGACCGTACGTGGACACGGGCACCGGCTTGGTCTCGCGCTGGGAACGATTCTGCCACCAGGCCCAGATCCAAATGTTGAACCCGAGTCCGACCACATAGATGAGGGTGGCGATGACATCGCGGGCCACCACGGCCGGAATATCGATCGGGAACCACGTGAGCAGCGTTCCCTTGGGCCCGATCCACACCAGGTCGGAACGCCATCCCAGTTCTGCATCGGCGTAGGTCAGCCACTGGTGGGGAACCACCGCGTAGGCCCAGAAGAACACGAAGAAGACATAGGTGGCGCCGACCATCGCCTCGCCCCAGGTCAGCGGCGTGCCCTCGGGTCGACGCTTGGCGTACGGAAACACCGGAGCGATCAGCAGCACCAGGATCACGATGGTGGAGATGAATGCAACCACTGATGCTCCTTGTTCGGCAGGGTGGGGGTTCAACGAGGTGGGACAGGGATGGCGCGAGGCCATGTTAGCGATCGGTGACGCTCTTCGTGAATCGTCTCACAAGAGCACCGTTGGCGCTGACGTATGGCCCGTCGGTCTACCACCGTGGGCGTCCGCCGCACCAGATGGCGCCCGGAGCCGTCCGGCGGCGCCACCTCCGAGGCATGGCGTCTGGCGCTCTCAGCCATCTGCTGTATTGGTGGGACTCTGGAACCGGTCCTAACATGGCCCACCGTGACCGAGATTCCCGAACACCTGCTGGCCCGCAGCCGCGAACGCCGATCCGCCCTCGGCCTGGGTGGCGACGGCGGAGGCGACGCAGCCGCCACCCCCGTGCCGACGGCGACGGCTCAGCCCGCCACCTCCTCGGCGGCATCCCCTGCACCAATTCCGGCCGCCGCTCCACCTGCGCCGCCGAAGCCACCAAAGCCCGACCTTCCTTGGGTGGCCGCAGCAAAGCGTCGCCGCAAGGTGCCCGCCTTCGCACAGGTGATGCTGGTGGGACTTCCCCTCTGGGCCCTGATCTTCGCCTTCACCAACGACGTGCCCACCTCGGACGAGCTCACCCCTCTCGCCGAAGGCGCCCAGGTCTACGGCACCAACTGTGCGGGATGTCACGGAGCAAGCGGTGGCGGCGGAAGCGGACCCGCGATGGCGGGCGGCGCGGTACTCGCAACCTTCCCAAAGGCGTCTGATCAGGTGAAGTGGGTGTTCCTGGGCTCCGAGGGCTGGAAGAGCCAGGTGGGCGCCACGTACGGCGCCGGCAACAAGGACGTTGGCGCCGGCGGCATGCCGGCGTGGAACAGCCTGACCGGCGACGAACTCCTCACCGTGGTCCTGCACGAACGCAGCACCCAATCGGGCGAGGAGTTCAACATCGACGACTGGAAGCCGATCCTCGACGATCCGCTGCTCGCCGACAAGCAGGCCGAGTTCACCGAGGTGCTCGACGCCTGGGAGGCCGAGCCACCGGTCGAGTGACCGCGTTCGACTCGCCCGCCGAGGCAGGCTGAGCACTCCCCCGACGCCTGGAGCATCCCATGACCGCCACGCTTACCCCGCAGGACGTTGCGGACGGCACTCCCACGCCTGAAACACCATCGGTGGGCGACACAGCGCATCTCGATGCCATCCCCCGGGAGGGCGGCCGGCGTCACAGTGTGTTGGTGATCGGCGGTGGCCCTGCCGGGGCGGCAACCGGTTACTGGCTGGCCAAAGCCGGGGTGGATGTCGCAATAGTGGAAAAGAAGGACTTTCCCCGCGAAAAGACCTGCGGTGACGGCCTGACCCCAAGAGCGGTCACCCAGCTTCAGGACATGGGTCTGGCCTCCAAGCTCGAGGAGTTTCACAAGTACGACGGGTTGCGCACCGTTGCCCACGGCCGCACGCTGGAACTCGCCTGGCCCGACCATCCGATTCACCCCAACTACGGCTACGTGGTGCGGCGCTGCGACCTCGACAACTTCGTCGCCAACAATGCCGTCACCCAGGGTGCCGTGCTGCTGACCGGCACCGAGGCGGTCGCTCCGATCATGGAGGGTGGCCAGTTGATGGGCGCCACCGTCAAGCACAAGGCCTCGGGACAGACCTACGAGCTGCGAAGCGACTTCGTGGTGATCGCCGACGGCGCCAACAGCCGATTCGGCCGGGCCATCGGCACCGCACGCAATCGGGCCATGCCCATGGGCATGGCCATTCGTGGCTACTTCGAAAGCCCGCTGCACAACGAACCGTGGATCGAATCTGCGCTGGATGTGCGCGACCGACAAGGCAATTCGGTGCCCGGTTATGGCTGGATCTTTCCGGTCGGGGACGGCACCATCAACGTGGGCATCGGATTGCTGTCCACGTTTTCGGGCTTCAAGTCGGTGAACACCAGCCACCTGATGACCGAATGGGCCCACACCCTGCCCGACTACTGGGGCATCGATCCCACCGCTCCCATCGCCGCACCCACCGGCGGCCGCCTGCCGATGGGAAGCTCGGTCAACCCCAAGGTCGGTCCCAACTGGCTGGTGGTTGGCGACGCCGGCGGTTCGATCAACCCGTTCAACGGTGAAGGCATCGACTACGCCTACGAGACCGGACGCATGGCCGCCCGACTGCTGCGAGAGTGCATCGAGGGCGGCTCGGCCATTCCGCTGCAACGGTACCCGTCGCTCCTCGACGAGGAGTACGGGCTGTACTTCAAGGTCGCCCGGCTCTTCGCCAAGATCATCGGCCGTCCCGTACTGATGCGGGAGTTGACCCGTGTTGGGATGCGCAGCCGCACACTGATGGAGTGGGTGCTGGCGATCATGGCCAACCTGCTCCGGCCCGACGAGTTGGGTGCGGCCGAACTGGCCTACAAATCGGCCGCCACCATCGCCAGGGTCATCCCCGAACGGGTGTGATCTCCCAGACTCTGGCCGTCTCAGGCTCGGTGAGCTGCCAATCCAACCCGTCGATCAGCTCGCGCCCTGATCGTTGGGTGACCGCGGCCCCACCCGCCACAGCCAGATCGGTCTCGGTCACCGTGTAGGTCGCGTCAGGATCCAACCAGTCCAGCATCAGCGACGGGCCCGGCCTGTTTGATGCCTCCAGCTGGTAGGCGAACAACACCGTCTCGTCGCTGCCAGGATCGATACAGGCAAGTGCGGCACGAGAACGATCGGCGCGATCCATCGGCGAAACCAGACGCACCAGCCGGCCCTGCTGCACCAGGCGTTGGGTGCGCTTGGCCAACGCCACCGCTGAGCGACATGCGGCCCACTCATCGGAGCTGAGCGCCAACAGGTCGAGATCGAGGCCAAACCGGCCAGACAACGCCACGGCGCACCCAAAATGAATTGGCCGACCTCCCCAACGGGTCACGTGCGCCGCCATCGCAGCGGCAGGAAAGAAGTGCGAGCAGGCCCATTGCATGCGCACCCGGGTCACCGGATCGGTGTTGTCGGACGTCCAAAACTCATGAAAGCGACGGAGTGTGGCGTGATCGGTACGGCCACCACCTGAGGCGCACAGCATCAGCTCGACCTCCGGGTGGCGTCGCACCACCTCGTCCATCACCGCCCAGGTGGCATGCACCTGATCGACCCACAGGTTCGCCTGCCGGTCTGGCCCCAGTTGGGTCGATCCCGGGTCGGTGATCGGCCGATTGGCGTCCCATTTCACGTAGCTGATGCCCGGGTCGCACAGTGCCCGGTCGACCACCGACGCCTCAAACTCCCGCACCTCGTCGATCAGCGGGTCGAGGACCAACTGGTTGCGGTGCTCGGCGGGCTCTCGGCTGTCCCGCACCACCCAGTCGGGATGGTCGACATACAACTCGCTGAGCGGGTTCACCATCTCCGGCTCCACCCAGATACCAAAGCGCAGGCCACGGGCGGCGGCTGCGTCGGCGAGTGGCGCCAGGCCGTTGGGAAGCTTTGCCCGGTCGACATCCCAGTCACCAAGCCCTGCGGTGTCATCGTCACGGGGATGGTTGGTACCAAACCATCCGTCGTCCAGCAGAAACACTTCGGCGCCAAGCTCGCCGGACTGATCGATCAGATCAAGAATGCGTGCCTCGTCGAAGTCGAAGAAGGTGGCCTCCCAGTTGTTCGCAACCACTGGCCGAACCCGGTTGGGGTCGCGCAGAACCCGCTCCCGGGTCCAGATGTGGAAGCGGCGCGTCACCTCCGCCCGACCGGTCGTCGCCCAGGTCCATGCGACCGCTGGAGCAACAAACCGCACACCGGGATCCAGCAGGTACTCGGCACCAAGCGGGTTTGCCCCACAGCGCAAACGCAGTTCTGACGGCGCCGCGAGGTCGCCCTTCGGCCGCACATCCAGGTCGAACCTGGTGTTGCCCCCCCACTGGATGGAACACCCCAACGAGTCCCCAGACCGCTCGGAACCAGGCCCAGACGGTGATAACAACAGCATCGGTGCAGCCTGCAGGTGGGGTTGCACCCCACCGAAGCTCGCCAACGACTTGGTACCCGGTGACAAGCCCTCTTCGTTCCAACGCCACTCATCGGCCCAACCGCCGCCAACAAACTGCACCACCTCTGCGTCAGGGCTTGCAAGGAGCAACGGAGACATCGAGTCGTAGCTCATCAGCCGTACCGGGCCCGGCTCCTCGTGAAGGATCTCCACCCACTGCTCCAGCACACCCGACGCCGGATGGGTACGCAGGTGATGCTCGACGTGCAGGTGGAAGCGCTCATCGCGGCATCTCATCGTCACGTGTTCACCGCCCGGCTCCACCATGCGGGACACGTGCTCCACCACCAGCCGGGTGGTGAGGCTGCCGTCGGCGTGGGTGATTCGCAGGGCGGGCGGGCGGAGGGCGTCCCCTCCCCCATAGGTCGGGTAGGCGTCGGGGAACAGGGCAAGGGGGATCTCGCCGAGTTGGGCCGTGGCACCCTCCGGCCCAAGGCCCACCTGACGCAGACACCCTGCATCATCGGCGGCCCAGGTCAACCCCCAGCCGCCCGCATCCACCCGAACAGCGCTTCCATCCACCACCGCGTTGTCATCTGCCATGCGGCACGGTAGCGAACCTCGCTACATGGCACCCCTCGACGACAACACGGCGGGCAAGGTCTTTGCCAAAATCCCGACATCCACCAGGATCGACCAGTTGTCGACGTAATACAGGTCCAGGCGCTGATAGTCGGCGAACGACGACCCGCTGCGGCCGTTCACCTGCCACATGCCGGTGATGCCGGGCTTGACCCGGAGGCGGTTGTACAACTCCGAGTCCCACTCGACCATCTCGGACGGCAGCGCCGGGCGAGGGCCGACCAGGCTCATCTGGCCCCGCGCGACGTTCCACAGCTGCGGGAGTTCGTCAAGGGAGGTGCGCCGCAGAAACCCGCCAACCCGAGTGATCCGGGGATCGTGTGCCATCTTGAACATGGGACCATCGGCCTCGTTCAACTCGCCGAGGGCCGCCAGGCGGGCCTCGGCGTCAAGCACCATCGTGCGCAGCTTGAGCACCTCAAACGGTCTGGCGTACTGACCAACCCGGGTTTGACGAAACAGCACCGGCCCGGGCGAGGTGAGCTTCACCGCGATCGCAGCAGCCGCCAGCACGGGCGAGACCACGATCAGGCCCGTGCCGGCCACCAGCAGGTCGAACGTTCGCTTTGCCACTCGACGCCACCCGTAGCGGGCCACCGGCTCCACATACGCAACGGGGAAGCGGCCGAGCGGCCGAACCGTGAGACGGTGCGAAGCGATGTCGCGCAAGGGCCAGGTGATCTCGACGTGCAACCCGGCCTCGGACAGCTCACGCACCAGATGGTTGGATCGTTCCAGGCTCAGCGCCGTCGCAGCGATAACGACGCCCTGAGCCGACGTGGCATCCGCAAGCGGGACCAGGTCCTCAATGTCTCGGAACACCGGAATGCCGTCGATCTCAGGGGAGGCACCCAGATCGTCGTCAACGAAGGCCACCGCCTCATAACCCAGGTGCTTCTCGACCTTGAACATCTGATGCAGCGCGACCGCCTCCGTGCTGGTGCCCACCACCAGCACCCGCTTCATCGACGCCCCACCCGAGCGGCGACGGGCAAAGATCCGACGCGCCGCAAACCTTTCTGAGACAAGGAACACGTTGCCCAGTACCAGCAGCCCCACCAGATAGGCCCGCGAAACGTCCAGCTTTGCCAGCGACGCGACGACCACCAATGCGACGACGCCGATGAAGATGGCGTGTGTCACTCGCCGCGTCTCGTCCAAAAGCCGGGTGACAAAGCGGGTGGTGTACAGCTTGTGCTGCACAAACACGGTGGGCCAGATGGGCACTGAGATGCCCAACACCAGCAGATGATTGCGCCAGGAGGTCGGCCCCCAGTCACCGAAGCAGGCAACCAATCCCATCACCAGGAGGGAGGTCACCAGCATCGTGATCGAATCGGCTGTCGCCAACGAAACCTTGGCGCCAAAGCCGGAGGGACGCAACGGCCGCGTATCAAAGTCGAAGTCGACCAGCCGATCAACAGAATCCGGCGCCCGCGCGCCGATGGTAAATGTCATGTTCGCCGTCCCGCCAGGGTGGTTCGCCTCAGCGGTTCCTCTTGGAAAACGCTGAGGCGAGTGTACCGAACACGTAACGAAAACCCAGGGGAAACGGGTAGGTCAAGCAACTCGATCTGCGACCCATCCGACCCATGCGTTTCGGCACGCCGTCGCTCGGTAGGGCAGCGGTTGCAGCCGACGAACCAGCAGTTCAGGCCAGGGCGGCCAGCACCTCGTCAGGCGGCACCGGCCCCTGCCACGACCGCACCACCTCGCCATCGGCGTCGAGCAGGATGCCGGCCGGCTGGGCGCTGATACCCAAGGCCTGCCACGAATCGAACCCGTCCTCCCAAAGGAGCTCGGTGGAGCTGATGTTGAACTCCTCCTGGAACTCTTTGGCCTCCGGGAGGCTGTCCTGGGTGCCCAACCCCACCACCTTCAACTCATTCCCATGATCTCGAGCCAACTGCTCGATCTCGGGCGCCTCAGCCCGACACGCCGGTCAATGCGGTGCCCAAAACCACAGCAACGTGGGCCGGTCGCTTGCCACCGCGTCACCCAGGGCCACCTCGGAGCCGTCGACGACCTTGGTGAGCAGCAACGAACTCGTCGCCTCATCCGCCAGTGGCGCGCCACCTTGATCGGCGGTGGCGGCCGATCCGGCTCCGGTGGGATCACCACCCCCGCATCCGGCAACGAGGAGGGCACCCACGGCCAGCAGTCCGAAAACGGCTCGATGCCTCAACGATCGGAGCGGCCGGGATTCCTCAACGGTCACGTACGTCACCGTGTCAGGGTAACGACACAGGGGGTTACCGGTGTGTCGGCTGACAGGACGGACACCAGAACGTCACCCGATCACCGAGGCCGCTGCGACCCGTCTGGACGCGACTCTGGCATCGTCGACACGGTGCCCCGGCCCGGTCGTAGACCGCCAGCCCTCCACGCACGGTCCGCCTCGGCCCGGCGCCCAGGTTTGAGCGAAGTTGCCGGGCCGATGTTGCCACCGAGCGTTTTCGCATGGGGTCGTCGAGCTGCGTCATCGGCGTGGTGGGGTGCAGCCTCAAAGCCCAACACACCTCGTTTCGGTAGACGTTGCCGACCCCGCAGAACATGCGCTGGTCCAACAAGACGTCGCCCACGACATCGGTCGGTCCCACCAATCGGGACATCAACCCCACGACTGCGTCCAGGTCGGCGTCGACCCGACACAGGTCCGGCCCCAGGTGAGCCAACGGCGAACGGTGAGTGTCCACGTCGGCTGCCGGCCAGGTACGGACCTGAGGGGCCGAGAAGCACAACGCCTGCCACCCGTCGACATCGAGACGGCACCGCAGCAGGTGGGCGGGACGTGGCCACCGGTCCCCGGTGCGCACCAGCTGCCACGTCCCTGCCATCTGCAGGTGGGTTTCCACCACCAGCCCCCCGGCGCATGCGATGAGCAGGTGCTTACCCCGAGACCTCACCCACTCAATCCGTTCGCCCGGACGCGGCCGAAGGCCCTGCAGCCGGGGGGCCTCGAACCGCGTCAGTTCCCGACCGACGAGTGCCGGGGCGAGGCGCGCAGCCGCCTTGTACAGAGTGTCACCCTCAGGCATCCCAACAGACTGCCCGCAACAGCGACGCGTGCCACCTCGGTCGTGACAAACTGGAGATCTCCGTATGCGCTGGACGCACTGCGGGTACCACTGAGGCCAGCGCGTGGCCCGACTCAGGAGCACCCATGCCCACCGAAGTTGCACTCGCCCGAGCCAGGATGTTGGCCGATGACCTGATGGTCTCCCAGATCCCCGAACTGCGCGAACGCGTCGCCACCAGACTGGCCGAATTGGAGGCCAGCCCGGAGTCGGCGCGTGCCCACCGGTTGGCCAAGCAGATCTCTGCGCTGCTGGATCACGCCGAGGAGCTCGACGACGACCAACGTGCACTTCTGCGTGGTGCAGTCGAGTACTTCGTCTTGGAGGACGACTTCGAGCCCGGACTCCTCGACGACGCCGAGGTGGTGCGTTCTGTTCGGGAGGAACTGGGCCTGACCGAGGTGCCCGACCTTTTGGCGCAAGATGCAGTCGAACCGCACCAGCAAGCCGCACCGGCGGTCATGCCCGCCGACGAGGAGGTTTTGGAACTCATCGAGGAGGACCGGGATCAGGTCTTCGAGGACTCCCCGGAGCTGTGAACGAAGGTGCGGTTCGTGACGGCGGTTCGTTCAAGGAGGTGGATGTGATCCACCCCTCGGCTCATGGCAGCCCGTTGGCCGAGTCGGGGTGGCTCAGCCCGGAACGTTTGGGTGCGGCGCGCGATTCGGTGCCCATGGTGTACGTCGACGCGGTGCCCGTGCGGGTGAACCCAGTGGGCGAGGTGGTCGAGGTGGGCCTGCTGCTGCGCATGCTGCCCGACGGTTCGATGAGCCGCGCCGTGGTGTCGGGCCGGGTGCTCTTCGGCGAACGGGTGCGAGACGCACTGTTGCGGCATCTGGCCAAGGACCTGGGCCCGGACGCAGAGCCGCTGCTACCGGTGTCGGTGGTGCCCTTCACGGTGGTCGAGTATTTCCCCGACCACGAGATCACCGGGTTTCACGATCCTCGCCAGCACGCAGTCAGCCTGGCCTACGTCGTTCCGGTCGACGGGCCGTGCTCGCCATCTCAGGACGCGCTCGACCTTGCGTGGGTGACCCCGGAGGAGGCGATCTCGGTGGCACTCGGTGGAGAAATGACGGGCGGTCAAGGACGCCTGGTTCGAATGGCACTGGCCTTCGGTGCCGCTCTTCCCTGAAGCCGTACCGACCTCTACGAGTACCTACAACTCGGTGAGCGAACGCAAAAACCGCCCGGCACCCGCAGTGATCACGCCGGGGGGCAGACGGGCAATCAGCCCGCGATCGGACGTGACCACGGTGGTCTGGGGATGTTCGGCGTAGCGGGCCGCCACCTCCTCGACGATGCGGTCATCGGCCGCATCACGACCCTTCCGGCGGGCAAACAGCACCTCCAGGTTGCCGCCGGCCGCTGCAGAGATCGCGTCGTTGGGTGCCCCGTCGAACACCAGCACCAGCGAGGCGTCGGTCGACCGGGCCCAGCGCCCAACCCGTTCGGCCAGCCGTGCCGCAGCAGCGGCAGGGTCGTTCCACCAGCCGTCGGCGGCCGAACCCATCACGTTGTTGCCGTCGATCACCCACAGCGGCACCGCTGCGCTCACCGGATCATCAATCATTGCTGGGCCTTCGGTCATTGCTGGGCCACCGACACCTCTCGCCCGCGGGTCACCATCAGCAGTTCGGTGAAACTGGTGCGGTACACGCTCGTTGGGGTGCCCGCGGCCGCCCAGATCTCCCCGATGTCGCTCAACGAGCGGTCGACCAGCACGGTGAGGCCACCGGGCAGTCCGGCAGGGCTCACCCCACCAATGGCGAAGCCGGTGCCGCGGCGCACAGCGTCCGCGTCCGCCCGGCCGATCATCGCCCCGTTCAGCACCGTGCCCAACGCCGCAGTATCCACCCGATCATCCCCGCCCATCACCACCACCATGGGTTCACCGTCGGCCAAAAACACCAGTGTCTTGGCAATTTGGGCCTGATGCACTCCGAGCGCCGCGGCAGCATCCGCTGCGGTGCGTGTCGATTCGTCGAAGTGCCGAACTTCGGCGTCGATACCGGCAGCCTCAAGAGCCCGTGCCACCCGAGCAAGGCTGCCTGACGTCGCAGTTCCAGACGCGTCGGCGGTCGCAGAGGTTTCGTTGGTCATGGAAGGATGTTCCCATGTTCCGCCACGTGCTGTTGATGACGGTCCGCCCCGACGCCCGCCCGGCCGAGGTCAAGGGCCTGGTCGAGGCCCTACGTGGGCTCCCCGCCCAGATTCCTGAGATTCTCTCGTATCGGGTGGGCGAGGACCTCGGCCTGCGCGACGACAACGCCACCCTGGCGCTGGTCGGAGAGTTCGCCGACGAGCGCGCGTGGCGCACCTACCTTGCACACCCCGCACACCGTGCGGTGGTTACCGAGCACGTCGAACCGGTGGTGGCCGCCCGTCAATCGGTCCAGTTCATCGCCGACTGATCCTGTCCCCCGAAGGGGTTGACCACCTTCGACCCATCGAACCTCTCCGAAGCTGTCGGTCTACTGCGGCCTGGAGGGCAGTCCTCTTGTCGGAAGACCGCCGCGATGGCCTCACGGCCGAGGAGGCCGCGCGCCTGATCGGTGGGTCGAGGCCGACCCTGATTCGGCTCCTCAAGAGTGGCGAGATCCCGTTTCGGCGGACGCAGGGCGCTCACGGTCACCGTCGGGTCTCTCGCGTCGCTGCACTCAGCTACCTGCGCGCCGACATCGTCCGGTGTCGCCAAGCACCCGACGAACTCGCTGCGACCGCTGATGCGCTCTACCCGATCCGGGTAGGTGACTTCATGCTGACCGCCAGTTCGACACAACTACTTGGGCGGCCGGTCGTCAGCGACGTGATCCTCACCGAGCCCAGCGAAACGTCACCGCTGATCGACCTGATCTGGCGCTGCCAAGGTCCAACGGCGATTCGAAGCGGTACGATCATGGCTTCACCGGAATCCTGATGCGACCTCCATCCGGTCTGCCGTCTCCGTTGACGATGCCGTGTCACGCCTGATCGATGGAAACAGGGGTGGCACAACTTGTTCCTGAGGAGGCGCACTTGGCTTGAAATCACACCGACCTCGTTGGAGCCCGGGCAGGCAGCTCTGAGCCCCCCATGTGGGCACTCCTGGAGGCAACTCTTGGACGCAGAGCCAACCCAGATCGGCCACCACACTGACCAACCTGACGTATCAGCGGAGGGTGAGGCCCCGATAGCCGGTCTGGAAGCCAGCCGCTTTGAAGGTGTTGGCGAGCGGGTGCGACGACGACGGCTCGCCATCGATGGTGCCCAACTCGATCCTGGCGACCCGGCCATCGTTGACCAACCGGGCCAGGGCGGGCACCCACAGCTCGGTTCGGGCAGCGGCGTTCCCACGGCTGTCGCTGCTGTCGTTTCCGTCGCCGCTCTGGAAGGTGATCAGGGTGCGGCCGCCACGGTCGAGATACGCAGCAAGCAAACCATCGATGAGCACCACGTGGGCACCCACGGTGCGGGTCGGGCTGCCGGACGAGTCGGGCCAGGCCAGAGCTGCGCCGTAGGGCTGGGCGGTGTCGACCGCCGCCAGCGTGTGCACCTGAGGTTCGGTCGGGACCGACTCGCGTTCAGTGCGCAGTCGTTCGGCGGCACCCTCGTGAGCGAACTGAGCAGCCCCCAGGCCGGCGACGAAGTAGCCGCGGCGCACCTCGCCCCGCTCCTCCAACAACTTGAGCACCGGGTACACGCCGGCGAAGCCACCCTCGGCACCCTCGGCCAGCGCCATCTCCCGCGTGAGCACCCCGTAGCGGTCGAGCAGGCTCATCGCCCGGGCGGTGCGCACCTCCACGGAACTCGACCCGGCCGCTGCCCGGGCGCCGCCGGTCAACCCCGCCACCAGCGACCAGCGGCCCGCAGCCGCGGGTGGACCAAGCCTGGAGATGCGTCCGGCCCGAGGGCGACCAGCGCCCCGACGCCCGGCTCGACCACCACGTTTCCCGGCCCCGCCGCCCGCGGCCCGGCGACGCGGCCCGGCGGCCACGCGCGACCGGACCGGCGCAAGCGAGTCGTTGGTGACGGCGCCTGCCCACACCAGATCCCACAGCGCTTCCAGCACGGTCGGGTCGTCGTAGGGCAACTCGGCGGTGGCGATGGCGGCTTTCAGATCGCTCCAGAACGACGCCCCCGAGGCGGCCAGGTGATTGGTGATTGCGACGTGATGGGGCTCGTCGGGTACCTCGATCGGGTCGGGCAACAGCAGCGCCGCCCGGTCGCGGAACGCCAGCCTGATACGCCCGTCGCTGGCACCCAGCGACCCGGCACCAGCCCAGACCACCTCACCCGACGTGCACAGCTCGTCGAGCATCGACGGGCTGTAGTCGCGCACGCGCACGCCCAGCAGGTCGGCGTCAAGGATCGAGACGGCCAGGGCGGCGCCCTCCAGCGTCTCGACGGCATCGGCCACCGCATCGGCGCCGGTTCGGCGGCTGCCGACGTGTTGCCAGGCGGGCAGGAAACGAGCCAGCGCGTCGCCGTCGACCGGCTCGATCTCGCGCCGCAGGGCCGCCAAGCTGCGGCGGCGCAGCTGGCGGAGCACCTCGGAGTCAACCCACTCGGTGCCTGCACCCCCCGGGCGAAACTCGCCCGAGGTGACGACGCCGTCGGATGCCAGCGCCTCCAGGGTGACCCGAACCACGTCGAGTGGAAAGCCAAACCAGGCGGCCAATTCAACGGCGGTGAAAGGCCCATGGGTGCGGGCGTAGCGGCCGACCAGGTCACGCACCGGCGTGGGGCCCGCCTCGGTGAACTCAGTGGGTAGCCCCAGCGGCACCGGCACGCCGAGCGCGTCGCGCAGCCGCCCCGCATCCTCGGCCGCAGCGAGGCGTGCCTCGCCGGCAACGTTCACCTCATAGACGCGTCGGGCGGTCACCAACTCGTCGATCCACGTGGCGACCGTGGCGGCATCCCCCTGGCTGCGAACCTCGACGTCGCCGGCCGCCAGCGGCCCGAGGGCTCGCAGCAGGTCGTGGGCCTCGTCGCCGTCGCGTGCGCGCCGGCCGTCGGCCAACCGCTGACGCTCCAGCTCGACGGCGGCCACCACGTCGGCATCCAACAACGACCGCAGTTCCTCCGAGCCCAGCAGGTCGGCGAGTAGGTCTCGGTCGAGGGCCAATGCCGCGGCCCGACGCTCGGCCAACGGGGCGTCACCCTCGTACAGGTACACCGCCACCCACCCGAACACGAGTGACTGAGCAAACGGCGAGGCGCTGTCGGTGTCGACGGCCACCAGGCGGGTTCGTCGCTGCGCCAGATCGCCCAACAATGTGCGCAGCGCCGGGAGATCGAAGTGATCCTCCAACAGTTCTCGGGTGGCCTCCAACAGGATGGGAAACTGCGGATACTTGGCGGCAACCCCCAACAGGTCGGCGGCCCGTTGGCGCTGCTGCCACAACGGGGTGCGTCGATCTGGACGACGCTTGGGCAACAGCAGCGAGCGAGCCGCAGATTCGCGGAAGGCCGAGGCGAATGCAGCAGTGGACGGTAACGCCGCCACCACCAGGGCCTCGGCCTCGTCCGGGTCGATCATCAGTTCCTCAAGCGGAAGCTCGTCCACCGACTCGGGCAGTCGGATGACGATGCCATCATCGGCCCACATCACCTCGACGGCGCCCTCACCCAGCTCTGAGTCCCAGCGGTCGGCCAGGCGTTGACGCAATGCCACCGCCCAGGGTGCGTGCACCCGACCGCCGAAAGGCGACAGCACGCAGACGCGCCAGTCGCCAATCTCGTCGCGAAACCGCTCAACCACAATGGTGCGGTCGTCGGGCACCACATCGGTGGCCTCGGCCTGTTCACGAAGATAACCAAGGAGGTTGTCGGTGGCCCACGGGTCCAACCCCGCCGCGTGCAGACGAGTCGAGGCCTCAGACTCGGTACTTGAGCGCAGCTCGCGCACGAACGCACCGACCGCCCGACCCAGCTCCGCGGGGCGGCCTGGACCATCACCATGCCAAAAAGGCATTTTGCCCGGCACTCCGGGCGAAGGCGTGACCACGACCTTCTGGAACGTGATGTCCTCGATCCGCCAGGTGGTGGCACCAAGGAGGAAGGTCTCGCCAACCCGACTCTCGTACACCATCTCCTCGTCGAGTTCACCCACCCGGGTGCCGTCGGGCAGCACGACGGCGAACAGACCACGGTCGGGGATCGTGCCGCCGGAGGTGACGGCGATTCGTTGGGTGCCCCGCCGGGCCCGCACCACGTCGTCGGTACGGTCCCACACCACCCGCGGGGACAGCCCCCCAAACTCCTCGGCCGGGTAGCGACCCGACACCAGGTCCAGCGTGTTGCGAAACTGGACCTCCGAAAGTTCGGCAAAGTTGGCCGTGCCCCGAGCCAATGCGTACAAACCTTCGACGCTGACGTCTTCCAACGCCACCGTGGCCACCAACTGCTGGGCAAGCACGTCCAACGGGTTGCGAACGATTTTGGTGTGCTCGATTTCACCGGAGTGCATGCGCTCGGCCACCACCGCCGTCTCGAGCAGGTCGGCACGATGGCGAGGAAAGATGCGTCCCCGCGATGGAACACCCACCTGGTGGCCCGCCCGGCCGATGCGTTGCAGGCCGGCGGCCACCGAGCCTGGTGAGGCCACCTGGATCACCAGGTCGACCGCCCCCATATCGATCCCCAGCTCCAGGCTGGAGGTGGCAACCAGCCCGGCGAGGGTGCCCCGTTTCAGCTCGTCCTCGATCATCAGCCGACGCTCACGCGACAGCGACCCGTGGTGGGCCTTCACCAGCTCGACACCGTCCGGGTTGGACGTGCCGATCGACTCGGCCCCGGCGGCAACCACGTCTGACCGAGAAGGCTGAAGCGACCCCGTCGTTCCATCCGTCGCTTCGGCTTTCAATGCGATCGCCTCGTCGTGGAGTTCGTTGAGGCGGCTTGACAGGCGCTCGGCCATACGCCGAGCGTTCACGAAGATCAGCGTCGATCTGTGCTGCTCCACCAGTTCAAGCAAGGCCGGATGCATCGAGGGCCAGATGCTGCGCCGCTGGGGTCCGGCCGCCGCAGCGCCCGCCTGGGGTTCTTCGACGATGGTGCCGAGCGACGCCATGTCCTCGACCGGGACCCGAACCTCCAGGTCGAGTTCCTTGGTGATACCCGCGTCGACGATGCGCACCGGCCGTGGTTTGGACACCGCCCCGTCCACGTCGCGCCCGCCCAGAAAGTCGGCCACGGTCTCCAGCGGACGCTGGGTGGCCGAGAGGCCGATGCGTTGGGGGGTCGGGTACCCGTGGGCCGTGACCCAGGTGTGAAGGCGTTCCAGGCTGAGCGCCATGTGGGCGCCGCGCTTGGTGGGGGCCAGCGCGTGGATCTCGTCGACGATCACCGTCTCCACCGACGCCAGGCCATCCCGCGCCGCCGAGGTCAACAGCAGGTAGAGCGACTCGGGGGTGGTGACCAGAATGTCGGGAGGCCGCTTGGCCATCTTGCGTCGTTCCTCCGGCGACGTGTCGCCGGTGCGCAACCCCACCGAAGGGGCGACAAATGACCCACCCACCCGCTGGGCCGCCAGTTCGATGCCGCGGATCGGGCTGCGAAGGTTCTTTTCAATGTCGACGGCCAAGGCCCGCAGGGGCGACAGGTACACCACCCGGGTGCCACCGGCTTCCCGGCTCGGGGCCGATCCGATGCGGTCGATGGCCCAGAGAAACGCGGCGAGGGTTTTGCCCGACCCGGTCGGGGCACACAACAACGTGTGTTCGCCGGCGGCAATCGACGGCCAGGCCCGAGCCTGCGCCAACGTCGGTTCGGGAAAAGCAGCCTCGAACCAGGAGCGAACCGGCGGAGAAAACGGCACCGGTGCAACACCCTGGGCGTCGCGGCCCTTAGACGTTGGCACCGACCGCCGAGCCGATACCGAAGGTGATGAGGCACGAGAATGCGGTGATCAGCACCTGCCGCAGGCCGGACAGCACCACCGATCGCTCGGTAAACCTCGCCAGCAACCCGCCGACCACTGCTGACAAGACCACGGCCGCCAGCACCGACGCCACGATGGCGCCCGTACCCGAGCCGATGATCCACGGCACCAGCGGCACGATGGCGCCAACCGTGAAGGCGACAAACGACGACCCGGCCGCCTGCCATGGCGAGCCGATCGACTCCGCATGCAGACCCAACTCCTCCATGGCGTGCACCTCAAGAGCCAGCTCGGGGTCGGCCATGACCTGGGTCGACATTCGCTCGGCGGTCTGACGATCGACCCCACGCGACCGGTACAACCTCACCAGCTCACGGTGTTCGCTCTCGGGATGGTTTTTGATCGCCGCCGCCTCGACGCTCAGCTCCCGCTGGATGAGCTCCTTCTGTGCCTGCATCGACACATACTCGCCGGCTGCCATCGACACCGCCCCTGCGACCAACCCGGCCAAGCCGGCCACCAACACCGTGTTAGCGGGCGGGTTGGCGCCTGCCACGCCAAGGATGAGCGCCGTATTGGAGACCAGTCCATCAGAAATGCCGAACACCGCCGCCCTTGCTGCGCCGCCGGAGACGTCGCGGTGGTGATGCACCTGCCAGTTGGTCCCGGAACGTCCCGAGGAGCGGGTGGCGGGTGCGTGGGAGTGATGATCGGAGTGCTCGGGTGAATCACCTGAGGGTGCGTGTGCGGCGGGTTGCGCAGTCATACATGCTCCAAACGCGTCAGTTGACCACCTGTCACCGCAGGCTAACCAGGCCGTCCGGATCAGCGCAGCTGGCGCTCCAGGGCACCAAGTACCGCCTTGAACGAAGCGGTGGTGATGTTGGCGTCGACCCCGATCCCCCATCGAGGCCGGCCGGATTCACCTATCGACTCGACGTAGGCGGCGGCCCGTGCGCCGGATCCGGCACCGATGGCGTGCTCGGCATAGTCGACGACATCGAGGTCCACCTCGAACTCGGCACGCAGCCCCTTCACCAACGCCCCCACCGGGCCTGAGCCCTCACCAACAACCGTGTGATGATCGCCGTTGCGACGCACCTGGGCGGTCACCTTGGTGACGCCTTCCTTGGTGTGCAATTCGTGGCTCACCAGCTGAAAGAAGGGCTGCGTCGGCAGGTATTCGCGCTCGAACGCCTCCCACATCGTCGCAGGATCAATCTCGGTGCCCGAGTCTTCGGTGATGTTCTGGATGGTCTTCGAGAACTCCACCTGCATGCGCCGGGGCAGGTTGAACCCGTGTTCTTCGGACATCACGTAGGCAACGCCGCCCTTGCCGCTTTGACTGTTGACCCGAATGACCGCCTCGTAGGTGCGGCCAACGTGGTGAGGGTCGATCGGCAGGTACGGAACACCCCAGGTTTCGTAGTCGTCGGGCAGCGCAGCGAAGCCTTTCTTGATCGCATCCTGGTGACTGCCGGAGAACGACGTGTACACCAGGTCGCCCGCATAGGGATGCCGAGGGTGCACCGGCAGCCGGTTGGCGTACTCGGCCGTGCGGCGCAGCTTGTCGATGTCGGTGATGTCCAACTCGGGGTCGACGCCGGTGGCGAACATGTTCATCGCCACGTTGACCAGGTCGAGGTTTCCGGTGCGCTCGCCGTTACCGAACAGCGTGCCCTCCAGACGGTCGGCACCGGCCATCAGCCCAAACTCGGCTGCGGCCACGCCGGTGCCCCGATCATTGTGGGGGTGTAGCGAGATGACCACCGAGTCACGCCGGGAAATGGTGCGGCCGAACCACTCGATGAAGTCGCCGTACACGTTCGCGGTAAAGCATTCGACGGTGGCGGGCAGGTTCAGGATGATGGGCCGCTCGGGCGTCGGCTCGATGACCTCCATCACCGCCTCGCAGATCTCGATGGCGAAGTCGGGCTCGGTCAGGGTGAAGCTCTCCGGCGAGTACTCGTAGCTCACCTGCGTGTCGGGGATGCGGTCCTCGAGCTTGCGGGCCATACGTGCCGCCGTGGTGGCCACATCGATAATGCCGGCCTGATCCAGCCCAAACACCACCTCGCGTTGCAGCGGATTGGTCGAGTTGTAGAAGTGGACGATGGCCCGTGGGGCCCCCTCCAGGCATTCGTATGTGCGCTCCAACAGGTCGGCGCGGCACTGCACCAAAACCTGGATGGTGACGTCATCGGGGATCAGGTCATCTTCGATCAGCTGCCGAACGAAGTCGTAGTCGGGCTGAGATGCCGACGGAAAGCCAACCTCGATCTCTTTGAAGCCCATGTTGACCAACTCGTTGAACATGGCCAGTTTGCGCACCGGATCCATCGGGTCGATCAGCGCCTGGTTGCCGTCGCGCAGGTCGACCGAGCACCAGATCGGGGCCCGTTCGATTCGCTGATCGGGCCAGGTGCGGTCGGCGAGCTGCACGGGGATCCACGGCTCGTACTTGTCGAATGCCATCTTCTTTGGGGTGACGTTTACTGGGGGCATAGCTGGGTTCCTTGGCGGTGGGTTCGGGTGCGGTCTCGTGGCTGGATCGTTGCTCGGGGTGGAATTCACGAGGCCGGGGGGAGACGTTGCCAAAAACAACAAACCCCCCGACCTGGAGGGCGGGGGGTGCGGGCGGGCGCGCTCTTGGAAGATCCCGCCTTAACTAAGGAGCAGTCCCGTGAGCGTGTTCACGACCATCAGTCTAGGCACATCGCCGGCGCAATGGAACCTCACCCGACCTGTTGCAGTCGCCAGACGAGGTCCTTGCGCTCCGACGCCGCATAGATCTCGCCGTCGACCCCGCGGCCAAAGCTGGTGATCTTCGGAATCGAGGCCTCCAAGTCCAGTTCGTTCACCGTGCCTTTGTTGTTGGCGAGCCCAAAGAGTCGCCCCTCACACCAGTCACCCCAAAGGAAAACGCGGTTCAAGTCGGGGAGACTCGGAGCATCATGCACCGACAGACCCCCGATCACGGCGCATCGGTCTTCATCGTGGGCGTACTCGAAGACGGGATCGACCAGGTCGACGGGTGGATCGTCACTACCGCCGTCAGCCACCGGCAAGGTGCCCTCCCGAAGATCCCAGCCGAGGTTCTTTCCCTTCCCCAAACCCTCATCCGCCGGCAGCAGGTTGATCTCTTCGGAGTCCTCCTTTCCCACGTCTGCAACCCACAGGTCACCGGACTCGGGGTCGAAGTCGAAGCGCCACGGGTTGCGCATGCCGTACATCCACACTTCGGGCGCCGCACGCGAGCCGTCCGGGGTGACGCCGTCCACGAACGGATTGTCATCGGGAACCTCGTACGGCGCATCACCGCCGAGGGTGGGACGGATACGGATCATCGACCCAAGGAATGTTGCCGGATCCTGACCATTCTTGGCGCCGATGCCATACCCGCCGTCCCCGAGCCCCCACCACAGCAGGCCGCCGTCATCGAGATACACCCGGCCACCGTTGTGAGATGTCTCCGGCTGCGGCACCACCAGAATTTCTTGCCCCGGCGTCTCCGCCGTGCCGTCTCCGTTCATTTTAAACCCCATCAGCCTGGTCGCATCGTCGGACGCCCGCGTGTAGGCCATGTACAACTCGTCCTCGTCGGCCGACAGGTCCATGCTCAGGAAGCCGCTTTCGCCTTCGGTTTCGGCGACGTCGTCCGAGACGTCGACAACCACCCTCGGTTCGACCTTGCCGGCGGGGTCGATGCGTGTCACCACACCGGTGCGCTGACCGACCAGCAGGGTTCCATCCTTGCTCCCCACCAACTCGGTGGGTTGCGGCAGGCTCGCCACCTCGACCGCTTCCACCTCGACCGCCACCAACGGCGATCCGTAGTCGTCGGCCTGGGCGACATCCCGATCGGCGCACGCTGCCAGCGGAACCAGCAGCGTCAACGTGGCCACGAGCGTGAACTGGCGTCTACCGGGGAAGGTCACGGCGCCAAGGTACAGCTGCCTTCGGGGTGTGCCGCCATCCCTGCCCGACCGTCGGCAACCTCGGGCAAGGGCCCCGCCGCCATCTCGAGCTTCGGCGACTCGTGAGTGGGTCGGTAGCCTTCACCCGCATGGCGGCGTTGGATCTCCTCCCCTACCTCGCCGCAGGGCTGTTGTTGGTCGCTGGGGCGTCGAAAGTGCGCCACCCCGACACGATGGCCGATGTACTCGCTGCCATCGGGCTGACCTCGGCTCGTGCGCCACTGGTGTTGGGCGTGCTCGAGATTTTGCTGGGCGCAGGTGCGCTGGTAGTCGGCGGCTTCGTACTGTGGGGCTTGATCGCTGCGGTCTACCTGGCGTTTGCAGCACTGCTGGCGCTACTGCATCGCAACGGCGCCAACATCAGCTGCGGGTGCTTCGGCCGGACGTCGACGCCGATCAGGCCGCGGCAGGTCGCCGCCGACCTGTTGACGGCGGCGCTTGCGGCCGTCGGCGTGTTCGTCGCCACCCCCGGCCTGATCGATGCCGACCGCAGCCAAGCGATCACGGCGCTCCTGATCGTCGGCATCGCAGTAGGGGTCCCAGCCCTCCGCCGCCTCCACACCGGCTAAGACCCCAGAGGGGATGCGCCAAGGTCGGCGTCCTGCCCCGAGGCAGCGTCCGGCACACCGCGGACCGAACCCCGCTCACTCAGGAGCAGGAACCCGTCCGTGGGCGGCATCCCCGTACAACCCTTCGGCCCACTCCAAATAGTCGGGCCCAGTGCGCAGGTGGTGGCCCCCGTCGGCGCCGACGGTCTCGCCGGTGATGAACCCCGACTCGGGCCCACACAAGAACCGGATCAGCGGCGCCACGTCGTCCACCTCACCGAATCGACCCAACGGGGTGTTGGTCAGGTAGCTCTGCCCTACCGAGGAGTCCTCCTCGATCATCGCCACCAACTCGGTGCGAATGATCCCAGGATTGACCGCGTTGACGCGCACACCCGCCTGACCCAGTTCGTCGGCGGTCACCTTCACCAGCATGTCGACCCCCGCCTTGGCCACCGAATATGGCGCCATGAACCGGTGGGTCAGCCGGCTGGCCACCGACGACACCGCCACCATCGATCCGCCGCCGTTGCGCACGATCGCCGCTCCCGCCTCCCGAAACGTCAGAAAGACCCCGGTGAGGCTGACACCGATCACGCGGTTCCATTCGTCGGTCGAGGTGGCCACCACCGGCCCCATCGTGCCGTCGCCCGCCGACGCCACGGCGATGCGCAGCTGTCCCTCGGCGTCAGCCAAGCCAACAGCGGCCGCCACATCAGCATCAGCGGTGACATCTCCCGCGTAGGCGCTCACCCGAACGCCCTCAGGTGCGTTTGCCCGCAACACGACGGCTGCGGCCTCCAGCTTCGCCGCAGTTCGTCCCATCAACGTGACGTCGGCACCGTCGGCGACCAACGCAGCAGCCGCCGCCAAACCGATGCCGCTGCCACCACCGGTGATCAGCGCCGCCGTCCCATTCAGCGGCAGGCAGGCGGTTGGGTTTTCAGACATGGCAGCTCTCCCCAAGAGTTCAACGAAGCGAATCTAACCGTGACCACCATGATGAGACCTCCCGACGCATCGGCAGAGCTGGTGTGAAGTCACATCAACCCCTGAGCGGTCTCTCATCGATATTGCCAACGCCTCGAATGCATGGAGTACGTATCACCTTCAGGAACTACCCTGCCTCGCCCCGGTCTGACCACCCCCAACCCGAGCGCGAGGCTCGATATGAAGCCGATAGCAAATGCCCCAGCGCAGGCAACCAACCGACCTGTCACTCCCACGAGGCCACGCACGCGCCTCGAAGCTGCAATTGACGCCCTCATGGAACGCGCCTCGACATTGCCGGACGAGGCTGTCACCAAAGCATGGGCGGCCACCAAGCTGGCCGGCTTTCTGCCGGTGTTGCCGGCGTTCGCCGCAGCCATGTTCGGAACGCTGCCGCTGGACACCGCCGCCAACCGGCGGCGCGCGCAGCGGCTGCCGGGAGCCCTCTCGGCGAGTGACCCCACTGTGCTGGGCAACAACATTCATCTCGACCCCAACGAGTGCTATGTCATCACCAGCGATCTCCACAGGAGCCTCCCCGGCGCCAGAGACTGGCCTCGCATGCAACGTACCGATCGGTTGTACGGCGTGCTCCTGGACCATTACGGCGAACACGGCTGGGGGCTCGTCGAGGCCGGCGACGTCGAAGATCTGTGGATGGTCGGCGGTTCGGCCGTCGGTGCCGCCATCGATGGCCTTCGACTTCTCGGCGCGGCGCTGTGGCCGATCGACCAACGGTTCAGCCACGCCGCAGCCCGCAATCAGGTTCGCCAGATCGTCAACAATCACGCAGCGACCTACGCCACGATCGCCGACCAGTTTGCCTCGCAGGGGCGTTATTGGCGCATCAGCGGGAACCACGACGACTCGCTGAGCCGACCGGAGGTCGCCTTGGCCCTGCGCCTGATCATCCCCGGCTTTGCGGTACAGGATCTGATCTCGTTGGGAGAACCAGGGGAAACTCCCGAGGCGGTGCTGACCCACGGTCACCTCACCGACCCGTGGAACGGCCCCCGGGGTGCCTGGAGAGGCCGCATCGTCACCTGGCTGGCCAACTCGATCGCCGACCTGCGCGGGCACGAGCTGGGCATCACCGGCAGCGAAGCCCGGGAAGCCCTCCTGGGGGGGCGGGCAGGTAACCGGCTGCGGTCGATTCGGGGCCCATTTTCGATGGATCGGGATCAGTTCACCCTGAACGAGACGGAAATTCACGAAGCATTCGCCGATTGTTTCGGCGAGGAGGCCGGACCATGGCTGGTGCTGGGCCACACCCATGTCCCCGGAGACGGCCCGTGGGACCCGGGCACCAACAGCCGCTACCGGCGCTACGTCAACGCCGGTTCAGGGGTGGGCGAACGGTTCCTGACCGCTGTCGAATGGGACGGCACGTCGAACGATCGCCGTCCGGTCCTCATGGCCTATGCACGTCGCTCGGACGTGGAGGTCCCGCCCGCAGTCACCGACTCCACGGACCCCGCCCACCGCATCGCCGTTCGACCCGGGCCGATGCAGACCATCGGAAGCATCGATGGCGAACCGGTCGTCAAGATGGAACTTCGGGCCCCGGCAACCCCCGCACACGGGTAAGACGGCAATGGGCCACACCGGCATCGCCCAGCACCGGGCTGTCGCGGTCGGTCAACGGCCCGAGTGACCAAAGCCGCCTTCGCCACGTTCGCTGGGGGACAGTTCGTCCACCGGCACCAGCGTCACGTGAGCGACCCGCTGCACCACCAACTGCGCGATGCGGTCGCCCCGCTTGACCTCCACGGCCTCATGTGGGTCGGTGTTGGCAAGGATCACCCGGAGCTCCCCCCGGTAGCCGGCGTCGATCAGTCCCGGGGCGTTGGTCACCGTTACCCCCGACCGCAGCGCCAGCCCGGATCTGGGTAGCACAAACCCGGCGTGACCGGCCGGGATGGCCACAGCAAGGCCGGTCGGAACCAATGCACGTCCGCCGCCCGGATCGAGGGTCACATCGATCGTCGAGCGCAGATCCAGCCCGGCATCGCCCGGCTTCGCATAGGCCGGCAGCGCCAGGTCGGGATCGATCTGGCGAACCTGCATCTCCAGAGGGCCGACCTCCCCCGCGCCAGGCTCACCGTCCGGATCGTTGGGTGCCAGGTGGGTGTCGGATTGAACGATCGCGTCATTCGCCATGGTGCCATCATGGCCGCCGAATCACGACCTGCGCCCACTGGGCGTACGATCCACGTTGTGCTCATTTGGATGGACCTTGAGATGACCGGTTTGGATCACACTTCCGATGTCATCGTGGAGATCGCCACGCTGGCGACCGACGACGATCTGAACATTGTCGCTGCAGGACCGGACCTGGTGGTTCACCAGCCGCCGGAGGCCATGGCCAACATGGACCCGGTTGTGGTGAAGATGCACACCAGCTCCGGCCTCCTCGATGCCATCGCCGAGTCCACGGTCACCCTGGAGGAGGCGGGCACCGCCACGTTGGACTTCATCAGGACCCACGCCCCCAAGGCCCGAACCGTGCCTCTCTGCGGTAATACGATTGGAACCGACCGGCGCTTCCTCGCCGCCTACCTGCCCGAGATCGAGGAGTACCTGCACTACCGGTCGGTTGATGTCTCGACCATCAAGGAACTGGCCCGCCGGTGGTATCCCCAGGCCCTCTCCGACCTGCCTCGAAAGGCCACCAGTCACCGGGCCCTCGATGACATCTTGGAAAGCGTGGAGGAGCTGCGCTACTGGCGCTCCAAGGTCTTTCTGCCAGTCACTCAACCCACCGACTGAGCCCAGCCCGCGTCGACGGCGCTACTCAGACGGAACGGACGGACACCGCTGGGCGCTCACCTGGGACGCCGAGCCACACCTGAGTGCCATCGGGGGACCTGGTCAGTTCACAAGGACCGTGAAAGAGCTGGGATCGGTACTCGGTCTCAAAGCGGCCCCCGGCTCCGACCGATGCGACGGCTCCGCATTCGGTGTCCTCCCACGCCGTCCAGATCACCGAGTTGTTTACGTGGTTCAGCACGTCAATGTCACTCCGGCGGATCGGCCAAAGATGTGACGTCGATCCGTCGGGAGGCTCCAGGTGGGTCAAACCGATGGGGACCCTCCGCCTCGGATCGGCAACGCCCGGCAGCCCGGACAGACGGGTGGGACGCCCGCTGATCGGGTCGACCGACGCCCACAGGGTGGCCAGACGAACGCCGGCACCACACTGACCTGTCAGGTCGATCCGCCGCTCGGCCCACACCCGACCCGCTGCCGATGCCCACGTCGAGACGGAAAGCGTCTCCGCTGCCACCGGCCAGCGCTGCACCTCCAGGACGGTGCGGCGAACGACCCACACCGCACCCGGGGCCGGTTCCATGGGCACGTCGAGGTCCCAGAGCGCCACGTCGCAGAGCCGAACAATCGTGTCGAGACGAGCTCGACGGTCGGGCTCGCAACCGGCGGGGGGCACCCGCAACGTGACGGTCGGTCGGTTGGACTGGCCGAGAGGAGCATCCTGCACGCGCCGCAAGCTATCGAACCGATCAACCCGGAAGCTCGGCACGGATCGGGGGCCCGGTTCGAAGATATTCTTGTAAAGAGGTTGACGGGGTGGCCGCCAAGTGGTTTTCTCATCTGGTTCCACCCTGGACGTTCGGTCCTGGACACCCCTGCGAAAGGTCAGCCATGTTTGCATCCGCCTTCAACGTAGCGATCCGGCGATGCAACGCATCGGCACATCGCACGCTGGGCGAGATGTCCGGGCGTTCGTTGGCAACCGTTGTCCCCGGCACGTGGCACGCCAAGGCGTCCTACTCGCTGCACGCCGGGACCAAGCCGGCCGACGCCTACGCCAACCCGATTGACGTCGGGATCCGACTGCCACGAGGTGCTGGTTGATCCAACAGGATCAACCAAGAACCTCCACCGAGGCCGCCGGATCCCAACACGGGAACCGGCGGCCTTTCTGCATTTTCGCAGCGAGTCACCCTGCCCCCGATCCCGCTGCCCCCGATCCCGCCAAATCCATCCCTGCTCCCGATCCCACTCCGAGAAAGAAACAAAGATGTCTGTCACCGAACTCGCTCGTCACGAAGCAGCCCAACCCGTTCCAGTCCTGGACGCGGGCACTCCCGGATGGGAGGTCATGGCTGCCTGCGCCGCCTCCACCAGCGAGGTGACCCGGTTGTTCTTCTCCGACGACCTGGCCGACATCGCCGTGGCCAAGAGCCTCTGCGCCGGGTGCCCGGTGCTCACCGACTGCTTGGAGACGGCGATCGCCCGCAACGAGCAGTTCGGCGTCTGGGGCGGCCAGCTGTTTGTGGGCGGCAAGGTTGTCCACTTCAAGCGGGCGCGAGGCCGCCCACCCAAGGTTCCCCGGCCAGAGGAGCACCTGCCCCAGGTGCCGATCCCCGAACACCTGCGGGAACAGCTCAGCGCCTGAGCCGGGCGCGAAGGGGTCGGGGCGGCTGGGGGCGGTACCGTGACATTCGTGAGCGGAACCACCCCCACCCCCGATTCCCCTCCGCCCGAGGGCCCGGCAACCCCCCAGACGGACTCCAGCAACGCTCCGGAGGGCGCCGCCAAGGCGCCACCCGGGTCAAGCCGTTTGCGGCTGTCCGGCCGTGATATGGCTGCCATCACGGCCGTCTCGCTCGTCATCGCGTTCGCCATTGCCATCGCTGTCGTCACGTTCACCAACAAGGGGTCCAGCGACGCGGTCCCGGACGAGGAGTTTCTGACACCCCAGGACACCGGAGCGGCAGCGGGTTCGCTGGAGGTGGGCAACCCCGTGCCCAACCTCGACCTGAAGTTGTTCGACGGCACCACCACCACGCTTGACGACCTACTCGACCGCCCCATGGTGGTGAACGTGTGGGCTTCCACTTGCACGCCATGCCTCCGGGAGATGCCCGATTTCGAGGCGGTCCACCAGGACCTGGGGGACAGCGTGAGTTTTGTGGGCATCGATTCGGGGGAGTCCAAGGCCGACGGGCAGCCATTCGCCGACAAGTTGGGCATCACCTATCCGCTGGCCGAGGACCCCGAGCAGGTCCACTCCAACGCGCTCGACCTGGTGGCGCTACCGATGACGCTGTTCATCAACACCGACGGCACCCTGGCCCACCGCCGGCTCGGGGCCATGGACGAGGCTGCGCTGCGGTCCAACATCGAGAAGTACCTCAAGGTCCCGTCGGCATGAACAGATCCCGTGAGGCCAGGTCTCCGGGGTGCCGGCGCTGATGAACGCGCCCTTCGCCTGGGCCTTCGCCACCGGTATGGCCGCCACGGTCAATCCCTGCGGTTTCGCACTGCTACCCACCTACCTCACCTACTACCTCGGGCTGGACGAGACGTCGGAGGACGAGCGCCCATCCACGGCCACGTCGATCGCACGGGCCCTCAAAGTGTCGGGTGCGATGACCGCCGGGTTCCTGGTCGTGTTCGGCACCATGGGGCTGCTGTGGGGCTCGCTCCGCAGCGTTCTACAGCCCAACCTGCCGTTCATCACGATCGGAATCGGCACCCTGGTGGTCGTTCTGGGTGTGGCCATGCTGGCGGGATATGAGCCCACGGTTGGGCTGCCCAAGCTGGAACTGTCGGTGGGCAATCGACAGCTGACGTCGATGTTCTTCTACGGCATCAGCTACGCAGTGGCATCGCTCAGTTGCACGCTGCCGCTGTTTGCCGGCGTGCTCACCTCGACGCTGGAGACCTCCAGCCCGGTCGCTGCCGGACTGGTCGTGGCCACCTTCGGGTTGGGCATGGGCCTCCTCCTCGCCGTGTTGACCATGGCGGTGGCGCTTGGTCGCACCTCCATCGTGCGCAACATGCGCAGGGTGCTTCCCTGGATTCAACGGATCTCAGGCGGCCTCCTGGTGATCGCCGGGCTCTTCGTGGCGTACTACGGCTGGACCGAGTACCGCATCACCCGGGGCGACCGCATCGAAGGCGGGCTCAGCGTGGCAGCTCAGGACTGGCAGGGCAGCGTGCAGACCTGGGTGGTCAACCATCAGGCCACCCTCGGCTGGGTGAGCGGAGCGCTCGTGATCGCCGCAATCACCTGGATCACCATCGGCCGTCTCCGAGGTAAAACCGCACTGAACAAGCCGGTCGCCGATGCCGGCTCCGACGGTCAGGGTGCCAACCGGTCGACCCGCCATGCACCGTCCAACAAACGGTAACGAAACCGGTCGTGCAACCGGGCATGGCGACCCTGCCAGAACTCGTAGGTGTACGGCACCAACCGATAGCCAACCCACTGGCGCGGCCTTGGAATTTCGCGGCCCTCCCACTCCTGCTTCAGTCGTTGCACCGTGGCATCCAACACAGCCCGGTCGGCCACCACCTCGCCTTGGGGTGATGCCGCCGAGGCCAGCTGTGAGTCACGCGGCCGGGTCCGCCAGTAGGCGTCAACCACGTCATCGTCGAGCAACTCCACGTCGGCGTCCACCCTGACCTGGCGGTGCATGCCCAGCCAGCTGAAGAGTGCCACGGCCACCGGATTGGCGGCAATCGCCTGGCCCTTGGCGCTGTTGCGATTGGAGTAGAAGACCAACCCCCGCTCATCCAGGTCGCGCAGCAGCACGTTCCGGGCACGGGGGCGCCCCTCGCCGTCGACCGTTGCCAGCACCATCGCGTTGGGCTCAGCATCACCTGCCTCTGCGGCGTCGGCCAACCAACGACGTAGCTGCACCACCGGATGTGGTGCCAGGTCAGCGCGCGACAGCGAGCCGACGTTGTAATCCACACGACCCGCGGTGGGGTCCGTGCCTGCTCCTGGGGTCGTCATCGGCACAGTCTTCACGCTCGGATGCGCTGCGGCCAGGCCAATGCTTCTGTGGCGCAGATCGGAACCACCGTCATACTGGATGGGTGTCAGCCCTCGTCGCAGCCACAACCGCGCACGCAACCGGTTCGATCGATGCCGGCTCGTCTGCGGACGCCTTGTCGCTCGGGCGGCACCGGATCTGGCCACCGGTGGTGCTGGCGCCGATGGCAGGCGTCACCGACACCCCCTACCGCGTCATTTGTTCACGGCGTGGTGCGCCGCTGTGCGTGAACGAGATGGTGACGGCCCGCGCCATCGTTGAGCGCCATGCCCCCACGCTGGCCATGCTGGATCATCATCCCACCGAGCCGTTGCGCTCACTCCAGTTGTACGGCACCGATCCGCACTACCTGAGCGAGGCGGTGCGTTACCTGGTGGCGAACCGGCCGCTGGATCATCTCGACCTCAACTTCGGCTGCCCCGCCCCCAAGGTGACCCGCCTGGGCGGAGGCGCCGCATTGCCCTTCAAGCGGCCGCTGTTCGCACGAATGATCCGCTCAGCGGTCGAGGCCGCCGGGTCGATCCCGGTCACCGTGAAGTTTCGCATGGGCGTCGACGAGCAGCACCTGACCTTCCTCGACGCCGGCCGCATTGCCCAGGACGAAGGGGTGGCCTGGGTGGCGCTGCACGCCCGCACCGCCGAGCAACTCTATGCACCGAGCGCGCGCTGGGAGGCCATTGGCGAGTTGGTGGCAGCACTGGAGGTCCCGGTGCTGGGCAATGGCGACATCTTCGAGGCCACCGACGCGTTGGACATGATCGATCGGACCGGGTGCGCCGGAGTGGTGATCGGGCGCGGCTGTTTGGGAAAGCCATGGCTGTTCTCCGATCTCCGAGCCGTTTTTGAAGGCGTCGAGGTACCTCCGCCTCCAACGCTGGGCGAGGCGTGCGCCACCGCCCTTGAGCACGCCGGCGAGGCGGTGGCGTGGCGAGCCGGGCATGAGGCCCTGCCGCCCAGGCGTAGCCGAGCCGCTGCTCGGCGTGCCCGCACGCCCCAGAGCGCTGAGAACCGGGCCATCACCGCGTTCCGCAAGCACCTCAGCTGGTACCTCAAGGGCTACCCCACCGGTGGCGAGGTGCGACGAGCTGCGTCGCAGGTGAGCACCCTTGCCGATGTTGAGGCGTTGCTTGGCTCACTCAACCCGGCTGCCGAGCTGATTCCCGGCAACGAACGGCTGGTCCGCTCCCATTCCGGCGGTCCGCGTCGGGTCGCGCTGCCCGATGGCTGGCTGAACGACTCCGAGGAGGATCCCCGCCTCGACCCGGCGGCCGAGGCCTTCACCTCGGGTGGCTGACCCGGTGCCGCCTCCCACCCTCGTGTTGGCGAGTGGGTCACCCCGACGGCTCGAGCTGTTGGCCACGCTGGGGCTGCATCCCGTGGTGCGGCCACCCAACGTCGACGAGGCCCGGCACCCTGACGAGGGTCCGGGCCGCTACGTGACCAGGTTGGCCGCACTCAAAGCGGGCGCCTCGGTCGGGCCCGGCGAGGTGGCCTTGGGCGCCGACACCGTTGTGGTGCTGGGGCACCGGGTTCTGGGAAAGCCGGGCGGTCCGGCCGACGCTGCGGCGACGTTGGCCCTGCTGTCCGACGGCACACACCAGGTTTTGACAGCCCAGGCCGTGATATCCCGCGCCGGTGATGGTGACCTCTCGGAGCCCCGTGGCGCCTTGTCCGCCACCAAGGTCACCTTCCGCCCGCTGAGCCGCGCCGAGATCGACTCCTACGTCGCCACCGGCGAACCGATGGACAAGGCGGGCGCGTACGCCATCCAGGGCGGTGGTGGGGCTTTCGTCGACCACATCGAAGGCCGTCGAGACACGGTGATCGGCCTGGATCTCGCGTCGACCCGACGGCTCCTCCGCATGGCCGGTGTCACCGTTCCGTGCCATCCCGAATCCCCAGAGGGTCTTGCCGCTACCCCAGCCGAGTGATGCCCCGCATGTAGGGGCGGAGCGGTTCAGGCACATTCACGGTGCCGTCGTCATTGCGGTTGCTCTCCAAGATGGCGGCCCACACCCGCGGCACGGCCAGCGCCGAGCCATTGAGCGTGTGCACCAGATGTGTGCCACCACCGCCATCACCCTTGTATCGGATGTTGGCCCGGCGCGCCTGGTAGTCGCTGAACCAGGACACCGATGACACTTCCAGCCAGGCATCGGCCCCCGGCGCATACACCTCGATGTCGATGCTCCGATGGTGGCTCTGGCCGAGATCTCCGACGCAGATGTCAACCGTGCGCCAACTGAGACCCAGATCCCGGATTCCATCGAGTGCACGGTTCAGCAACTCCTCGAACATGGCAGGCGCCTGCTCGGGGGTCGAGAAGGCCAAAATCTCAACCTTGTCGAACTCATGGCTACGGAGCATGCCCCGGGTGTCACGGCCGGCCGAACCAGCTTCGCGCCGGTAGCACGGAGTAGCGGTCATGTAACGCAGCGGGAGGTCCGACTCGGCGAGTACCTCGTCGCGGTGCATCGACGTGAGCGGTACCTCGCCGGTGGGAATCGCCCAGAGGTCGTCCCGTTCCAGGTGATACGCGTCATCGGCAAACTTCGGGAGCTGCCCGGTGGCGGTCAGCGTTTCACTGGTCACCAACGACGG
This sequence comes from Candidatus Microthrix parvicella Bio17-1, assembly GCF_000299415.1. NCBI lineage: Bacteria > Bacillati > Actinomycetota > Acidimicrobiia > Acidimicrobiales > Microthrixaceae > Candidatus Neomicrothrix > Candidatus Neomicrothrix parvicella. Next base: position 41,959 of record NZ_AMPG01000006.1, on the reverse strand, counting down.
TGGACGGATCTCGACGAACGCATCGGCGTTGCGGTCCAGGCCGTACTGGGTGAGGGCCCTGCTGAGCGTGGCGCCCGCCCCGCGCAGCAGGCTGAACATGGCGCCGCTCAACTTCGTGGCCCGCTCGGTGTCGAGGATCTCCAGGTCGGCGCCGATGTCCCAGTGGGGCACACGCTGGGCGGCACCGTAGCCGGCAGGATCCGGCCCACCGCATTGGAGCACCGGGTTGTCAGCGTCGCCGGCACCATCGGGCGCTTCCGGATGGGGCACGTTGGGTATCACCAGTAACAGCGAGCGCAACTCCGCGGCGACGGCGTCCGCCTGAGCATCGAACTCCTTCTCGCGGTCCCCCAACGAGCGGCTCTCGGCCTGGAGGCCCTCGGCCTCGTCCCGTCTACCCTCCCGGAAGAGCGCGCCGACCTCCTTGGAGAGGGTATTGACCCTGCCACGCAGCTGATCTCGTTCGGCGGCCAAGCGACGCATTTCCGCATCCATGGCTGCGGCCCTGACCACGTCCGCGTCAAGGGACTCGTCCCCACGGCGGGCAAGCGCCGCCGTAACGCCGTCAAGATCGGTGCGAAGCGTGCGGACGTCCAGCATGCCGGAGACGGTAGCGGCAGGAGCGCCCTCGGTCCGAACGACTTCGGCGGTGGCCGATATCAGGTCAGGTCAACCAACCGTGGCGCCACACGCGTCTACCAGCGTGACCCACCAACGCGGCCTGGTTCGCCGTCACGGATCACAGCGACCAGCGCGCCGGGCAACCGGCCGGGTTCGGACACCGTCATGGCGGCGCCGGCGGCCTGCAACTCCGTTGACGTGCCGTACCCCCACAGCACGCCGATCGACGGCAACCCGTGGGCCGTTCCTCCTTCGATGTCGAATCGGCGATCACCCACCATCGCCGTCCGCCCCGCCGGCGCACCGCCCATCTGATCCAAGGTCCAGCTGAGGATCTGGGGCTTGTGCAGGCGGCCCCATTCATCGGCGCCACCGATCACTTCGAAGTGGTCCAGGATCCCCAGATGCCGGCACACGTCGGTTGCCATGGCCACCCGCTTGGATGTTGCTGTCGCCATGCGCAGGCCGGCAGAGCCAAGATCCGCCAGCATCGCCGCAACACCCGGGTACAACGCGCTGCGCTCGAGCCCCTCGGTGGCGTAACAGCTTCGATAGGTGGCCTTTGCCTGTTCCATCGCTTCGCCTGGGACGCCGTGGGCCGACAGCGCCTCCTCCAAGGGCGGGCCGATGTCGGCCCCCAAGGCCTCCATTGGCGGTGCTTCCAGGCCAACCGACTCGATGGCACGGGCCAGGCAGTGGGTGATTGCTGGAGCGGAATCCACCAAGGTGCCGTCGACATCGAACAACACCACCGCTCCGTTGAGGGGATCAGCGAGGTTCCCGTCAAGAGGCACTGCCAGAGGCTCCGTCGGTTCGGACATCTCACCGATCTTACGAGCAGCAGTCCGGGCACGGGCCCCGACGTTTCGTTCGCGCTGAAACTCCCGGCCACCCGAAATGCACAACACCACGCCGACTGAGTTCCCTGGCCGGTGCGAAGGTAGCGTCGTCTCCCTTGGGAATCGCCGTTGAGGTCGACGATCTACATATCCGCTACGGCGAGCTCGAAGCGGTCAGCGGGCTCTCGCTGACCGCCGACTTCGGTGCCGTCACGGCGGTGCTTGGCCCCAACGGCGCCGGGAAAACCTCCACCATCGAGTGTTGCGAGGGTTATCGCCGACCAGCCTCCGGGCGGGTTCGTGTCGATGGCCTTGACCCGATCGCCGACCATCAGGCGGTCACGGAGCGCATCGGTGTGATGTTGCAGGGCTCGGGCCTACCACGCCACCAACGTCCTCGTGATGTGCTGGTGCAGTTCGCCGGCTTCTATGACGATCCTCTCGACCCGGACCAGCTCCTTGAGCAGGTATCGCTGACCCATCGCGCCCGCTCAACCTGGGGCAGGCTCTCCGGTGGCGAGCAGCAACGGCTTTCCTTGGCCTTGGCTCTGATCGGCCGCCCTCGTGTGGCGTTCCTCGACGAGCCGTCGGCCGGAGTCGACCTTGAAGGACGGTTGCTGATCCGCTCGCTCATCTCACAACTGCGAGACGACGGTGTCGCCGTCGTGCTGAGCACCCACGACCTGGACGAGGCGCAGAGCCTGGCCGACCACATCGTGATCGTCGACCGGGGCGTCGTGGTTGCCTCCGGGGCACCCGACGAGTTGCTGCGCCTTGAGTCTGGTGAGGAGGTGCGTTTCGGGGCTGATCCGCACCTGGACACCAACGAGTTGTCGCGACGCTTGGGAGTCGACGTGACCGAGCCCAGCCGGGGCGAGTATCTGGTGGCCGCCGCCGGCACCCCGCAACTGGTGGCGGCCCTCACGTCCACGCTGGCCGAATGGGACGTGACGTTGGCCGACCTCCGAGCCGGCCGTAAGCGGCTCGACGATGTCTTTCTGCGCCTGACGGGTGAGGCAAGCAGCGCAGCCGCTGGAGTAACTCAACCCGACACGCCGTCCACCACCCCCGACCGTGAGGGCCGATGAAACCCTTCCTGTCACAGTGGCGAGCCGAGTTGACTCTGGCGATGCGCCAGGGCGAGCAACTGCTGGTGTCGGTGGGCATTCCGTTGGGCATCCTGGTCTTCTTCAGCCAAATCGACGTGGTGAGCTTCGACGGCGTCAAAGCGGTGGACTACCTCACCCCGGCCACGATGGCGCTGGCCGTGATGTCGACCTCCATGGTCAGCCTTGGCATCGGCACGGGATTCGACCGCAACTACGGCGTCCTGAAGCGCCTCGGTGCCACCCCGCTGGGGCGTGGCCGCTGGTTGGCCGCCAAAGTGGCCACAGTGGCCACCATTGAAGTGGGCCAGGTGGCCATGCTGGGCGCCGTCGGTGCGGCCCTCGGCTGGCGGCCTCCCGCCACCTGGCCGCTGGGCATCGTGGCCCTTGCGCTCGGCACGGCTGCCTTCGCCGGCATCGGCCTGGCTCTGGCGGGCGCGCTTCCCGCACTGGCAAATCTGGCGGCCACCAACAGCGTGTACCTGGTGCTGCTGCTCATCGGCGGCATGGTGGTACCTCTGGAGAAATTCCCCGGCCCGCTCGCCGCCCTGGCTCATGGCCTTCCCGCAGCGTCACTCTCCGGCCTGGTCATCACCACCATGGGCCCTGAGAAATTCGCCACGGGCCCACTCTGGCTGGTGCTCACCTTGTGGGCGATCGGGGCACCGCTCGTCGCAGCCAAGACCTTTCGCTGGGACGGCTAAAGGTCTTGGCTATCCGCCGGGTGTGAGCGCCGCGTCAAGGGGCACCGTCGTCTGCGGAGGCGGTGGGTCATTGAACTCCGGGATGCCCGAGTCCACCCAGAACACAAAGACGGAGAGCACGGCGGTGTACACGATCACCGCAGCGATGGCGCCCCCGTAGAACACCCTGCTCAGCACTTTGCTCTCATAGCGCAGGTGCATAAAGAACCCGGCCACCATGAGGAACTTGATCAACATCAAGACCATCAGGATCGGACCATAGATCCTGCCGTTGTCGAGGAGTTCGGGCAGTGCGATCTCGATGGCGGTCAGCACCGCCAGCAATGCGCCAACCTTGACATAGATCATGTCGGAGTGGTGCACCATGCGATCGAGGCCGGGATCGGCCTCAAGGGTGGCCATTTCAGCGGCGGTCAGCGTGTCGTGCTCGCTGAATGGCGAGCCGGGTAGTGACTCGATGCTGGACGAACCCGAGTCTTCAGGGCTGGTGGTGCTCACGGGAGACGCTCCTACTTGATCAGGTAGACGACGGTGAAGATGAGAATCCACACCACATCGACGAAGTGCCAATACAAGCCGATGATCTCCACCGACTCGGCCTTGGATTGGGGGATCCGGTCCTTGAACGACAGCACCAGCAACGTCAGCAGCATGAGGATGCCGAAACTGACGTGGACACCGTGAAACCCGGTGAGAGTGAAGAATGCCGACGACGACACGTTGGTCGTGTAGCCGAAACCCTCCCTGACGAACTCGGTGAACTCGTACACCTGACCACCGATGAAGATCGCACCAAGAAACGCTGTGGTTCCCAGCCAGAGCCGCAGGCGGTGATGGTCACCGCGTGCGATTGAGGTCACCGCCAACACCATGGTCAGCGAGCTCATAAGCAACACGAACGAACTGGCCGAGGTGAACGCAATGTCGAACACATCGGAGATTCGCTCGGTGGACCCGGAGATGCCAGGTGCAAGCGGGCGGTTCTTGTACAGCAGGTAGGTGGAGATCAAGCCACCGAAGAGCATGCAGTCCGAGCCGAGAAACACCCACATGCCCAACTTCTCGTTGGAGACGCCGGTGCCGGTGTCATGGACCGCTCCATGACCGTGGCCGGCCTCGGAGCCGTCAGCGCCCGCAGTGATCGTGGCGGTATCAGACATTGGCGGGCTCCTCGGTTGCAACCTTCGCGTCGCTCACCTGCATGTCGGCGGCAGCTGCGTCGGTTGGCTCGTCCTGATCCGACCCGTCGGAGAGGGCCGTCTCGGCATCCTCGGAGGGGCCGACGTCGTGGTGCGCATCGTGAGCTGTATCGACGTCATCGGGTGGTTCCAACGCCCAGCCGACCATGCCGGCGATGACCAGCGCAGCGCCGAGCACGGCAAACCACAGGTTGAAGATGACCCCGTAACCGATGAACGGCAGGCCCGAGGCCAGCAGGATGGGCTGGTAGGACGGCGACGGAAGGTGCACGCCGACCGAATCGCCCTTCTGTGCGACATCCTCGATGTTTGCGATACGCACCGGGCGGCCGTCCTCATCGTGGCCGTACTTCAGGTACCAGGCCTCGTCGAGCTCGTGCACGGTGGGGATCGGGTCATAGTTGTACTCGGGAGTGGGGCACGGGATGGTCCACTCCAGGGTTCGGGCGTCCCATGGGTCCGGCCCGACGGCTACCGGGTTGGCCTTGTGAGCCTTGTAGCTGGAGTAGACGTTGTAGAGGAACAGGGCAACGCCGATGGCCATGGTGTAGGCGCCGATACTGGCCACCATGTTCCAGAGGTTGAAACCCTGGTAGTCGCTGTAGGTGAAGATCCGGCGGCTCATACCTTCCATGCCCAACACGTGCATCGGCCCGAAGGTGGCGTTGAAACCCACGAACACGAACCAGAATGCAACCTTGCCCAGCTTTTCCTGGAGCAGGTAGCCGAAGATCTTCGGGTACCAGTAGTAGACGGCCGCCAGGAAGCCCAAGACTCCCCCACCGAAGATCACGTAATGGAAGTGAGCGACGATGTAATAGGTGTCCGTCTGTTGTTGGTCGGCCGAGGCGAAGGCGTGGGTCACGCCCGACAGTCCACCGATGGTGAACATGGCAACGAAGGCAACCGAATACATCATGGCCACCGTCATGCGGATACGGCCGCCCCACATGGTGGCCATCCAGTTGAGCACCTTCACGCCGGTTGGTACTGCGATGGTCATGGTTGCCAACGAGAACGCGGTGACCGACATGGGCCCCATGCCCGAGGCGAACATGTGGTGCGCCCACACGCCGAAGCCCAGGAAGCCGATGGCGATACCTGAGAACACCACGAAGCGATAGCCAAACAGCGGCTTACGGCTGAACACAGGGATGATGTCGGACACGATGCCGAAGGCCGGCATCACGATGATGTACACCTCGGGGTGGCCGAAGATCCAGAACAGGTGCTGCCACAGGAACGGATCGCCACCCTTGGATGCGTTGAAGAAGGTGGCGCCGAAACGACGGTCAAAGGTCAGCAGGAACAACGCCACCGAAATGACCGGCACTGCGAATGCAAGCAGGAACTGGGTGACGAGGGACATCCAGGTGGTGGTCGGAATACGCCACCACGTCATGCCCGGAGCCCTCATGTTGAACACCGTCACAATGAGGTTGATCGAGCCGATCAGTGAGGCGAGGCCCACGATCTGGAGACCGACCGCATAAAAGTCGATGCCGTGGCTGGGTGAAAAGACCACGCTGGAGTTGGGTGCGTAGTTGAACCAGCCACCATCGGCCCCGCCGCCGAGGAACCACGAGCTGTTCACGAAGATGGCGCCAAACAGGTAGACCCAATAGCTCAGCGCATTCATTCGGGGAAAGGCCACATCCCTGGCACCGATCTGCAGCGGGATGATGTAGTTCATGATGCCTGCAGCGAACGGCATGATGAAGAGGAAGATCATCGTGATGCCGTGCATCGTGAAGACCTGGTTGTACAGGTCGGCTGACAGCAACTTCTGACCCGGCGCAGCAAGTTGCGCACGAATCAGCAACGCTTCGCTCCCGCCGATCACGAAGAACACCATGGCCGTGCAGGCATACATGATGCCGATGCGCTTGTGGTCCACCGTGGTGATCCAAGAGCGCCAACCGGTGGTGCTCTGCGGGCGGGTGAAGACGCCAAGAGGCCGCGCCGGCTGCGCTCCGTTGGTGGATGGCACTAAGGCCCCCGAGCCGTTGCCGTCTGGGTCGACGGTTGCCGGGAGGTCTTTCTTGTCTGGTTCAACGATCGTCATGTTGGTCCTTCGATCCGTTGGGTCAGTTGAGGGTGACGAGATAGGCGACCAGGGCATCGATTGTGGCCGGGTCGAGGTTGAGGTTCGGCATGCCCTGCTGGTTGTCGGGCATCATCGGTTTCATGGCTTTTGGATCTGTCAGCCAGTCCTTGAGGTTGCCCTCATCGGGCTTTCCGTCCTCGTAGTGAAGGGGGAACATGTTGCCCGAAAAGCGCTCCCTGGACATCAGGTGAGTGAGGTTTGGCGCCACGCCGGGTCGGACGGTGGGCACGGCTTTGCCGTCGAGGCCCTTGTAGTCGGCCACCGGCCCCGCATTGCTGTACTCGCCCTCGGCCGTCAATCCGTTCACCTGGTGGCAGTAGGCGCACTGCGACAGAAAGGCCGTGCGACCCTCCTCGGCCAACTTGTTGCCCGGCTCTGCGGGGGACGCGGTCTGATCGGTCACCCACTGGTCGTAGTCCGCCGGGGTCAAGGCCTTGACCTCCATGCGCATGTAACCGTGCGACAGTCCACAGAATTCGGTGCACTGACCTTCGTAAATGCCTGGCTTGTTGGCATTGATGGCCATGAAGTGTGTGGAGCCTGGACTGGCATCCATCTTTCCATTCAGCGCGGGGATCCAGAACGAATGGATGACGTCGCGGCTGCGGATATTCAGTTCAACTTGACGGCCCGCCGGTACCACCATCTGGTTTGCGGTGATGATGTCGGGTTGACCATCGGAGTCGAGGTCGTATCGATACTCCCACCACCACTGCTGTCCGTACACGTCGACATGGATGGCGTCTGGAACCCGCTGCTCCAGCTTGAAGATCGTCTGGACGTTCAGGACGGCCAGACCAGCCAGCAGGATCGCCGGCAGAGCAGTCCAAGTGAGCTCGAGCGGGGTGTTGCCATGGATCTGCACCGGGTCGTTCTCACCATGCTCTTCGCCCCGGCGACGGCGGAACTTGATCACGATGACCACGATCACCACCTGCACGACGACAAACACCACGCCGGCGATGATGAAGATCGGCTTGACGAGGGTGTGGATCGTGTCCGCCTGCTGTCCCTTGGGGCTGAGGGTGGTCAGCGGATAGGTGTCCTGGTTGCCACACGACGCCAACGCCGCCACCAAGGCGACGCCAACCACGCCGTGCACGGTGCGGCGAACCGGTGCGGGAAGTCTGCTGAGGAGGTTCATAGAAGGGTCCATCGGTCGAGTTGGAACAAGTGCTTACGCTGCCACCAGGGCGGATGGCCCCGGTGCAGAGATCGAGGACGGCATCGCACCAGTCTGGCCCTGGTTGTCCACCAGCAGCCAGGCGGCCTCATTGTCCTCGGGATGCTCTTTGTGATCGTCGGCCAGACCGCCCCAGATGCCGGCGCCGATCACGATGACGCCAAACAGGATCACCACGGCCAACACGACGCCACGATTGATGGTGGGCCGAGCCGACAGCGCGAATGCGGTGGACATGACGGCCAGCGCCAACCCGGCGGCAATGATCGCTGCGCCCATACCGGCGGTGGCCAGGAAGAGACGGGAAAGCGCAAACACCACGATGCCAAGACCGACCGCAACGCCCACCGGCACCTCAAGAGGCCACAAAACCCGGCGGCGCGCCGTGCGGTTGACCTCCGGATCGGCCGAGGTGCGCTCGCTCCAGACGGTCAGTGTCCACTCGGCACCGATCAGGAACGCAGCGAACAAACCCAGACCAAAGAGAAACGGCTGGAACGACAGGCCGACCACTGCGATACCGAGGGCAAGGGCAAACAGTGCAGGCCAGGGCACGACATCCATGGGCGGCTGGTCGACGTAGGAACGGTCAGGTGCTTCCACCTCCACGATCGACACGGCGTCGCCGTCTCGAAATGCGGTGGTCAGCGCGCCCAGGCCGACGCTGAGCCCAGCAAAACCCATCAACGCGGCATAGCCAAAGTGGTCGCCGACGCCGCCCTTGTAGCCGAACGTCAACGGACCGAGAACAGCGCCCACCGCACCGTCGCCGGCAAGTGTGCTCCACGTGCCCGCGTCCATGGTGTTGGTGATGAAGCCATACAGCACGGCTGAAATGAAGGCCCCGATTGCGAGGCCAAAGTAGGTACGTGACCCTGTGTTGATCATGGGTGCCTTCGCCTCACTTCGTGACGTAGACGGCGTACCAAACCAGTACGTACACGCCGACCGTGGTATGCCAATAGAGCGCAGCCGCCGACCATCCGTCGGGATAGCGGCTGGAGAACTGTCCACCAAATGTGCGGAAGGCCATGACGGCCACCATCAAGAGGCCCACCAGCACCATGGCGACATGCGCTCCCACCACGGCGAAGGTTGCGCCGGCCTCGGGTTGGACGCCAACCGCCAGGTCACTTTGCGACATCAAGTACCAGGTGCTGTTGAGAAACGACAGCCCCAGCAGCGCTGTAATCCCGATGGCCCAATAGGCCTGAGACCGCTCGTCCCTGGCGATGGCCCACACCGCCCATTGGATCGACAGCACCGAGAGGCCAAGACCCCAGAACATCACGTTGGGCTGAGCGAGCGGCATCGAGACGCCGTCAAAGAACTTCTCCGAGGCGGAGCGAATCTCCAGGTAGTTGCCAAGCAACAGGACCACCAGCATGGCGGATGAGGCTGCGGCGAAGGCCGCACCCGCCACCGTCTGGCGGCGTTTGGGCAACACCGCGGGCGTCACCTCGGCGGGGATGGTGCTCATTGCTCGCTCCCTTCGGCAGTGCCGGACGCCTCACGAGCGTCCAGCAGCGGCGAGGCGGAGACCACCTCGGGCAACTCGTCATCGAAGTTGTTTGTGCTCGGCGGAGAGGACGTGAGCCACTCCAGCGTGTGACCGTCGAATGGATCGACAGGACCATCAGACTCACCTCCGCGCAGCCCGGCAGCCAACCCACCGGCGGCACCCAGAACGCTCAGCGCCAGCAGGACCGAACCCGCTGCAATCAGCCAACCGGCCGTCTCAGGCGCACCGGCGCCGCCATCGATGGATGCAACAGCGTCGATCACTCCGCCCACGCCAGCCAGCAGGCCGCCAAGCGCAGCCAGCAGCGCCATGCCCGCCGCTGCGCCCTTGGCAGGCATGGAACCCGTGAACTTGACGCCCCAGAAGGCGAGGGCAGCCAACAAACCGGCGACCGCACCACCGAGGATCATGTTGGATTGACCGTCGATCAGTCCGTTGACCGCAGGCAAACCCAGCAGCCCGTCCTCACCGCCGCCGTAGGTATTGAGTGCTGCCAAAGTTCCGACGATGCCGGCCAATGCGAGGAGCCCCAGTGCTGCCAGCACACCAACCAGGGCGTCTGGGGCGGCCGGAGCGCCGCTGAGTCGACGAAGTTGCGGAAGCAACCCTGCCAGGGTGGCCAACACCGCCACGAGGGCCAGCACGGCCAGTGCAGCCCAGACAAATGTGTTGACCGCCAGGTTGGGGTCGACCGCCCAGACCCCGAAAGAGGCGACGCCAAGTACGACGATCAGACCTCGAAAGACGAAGCGCTGCATCAGGCGGGCGCCGGTGGCCACCGGCAGAACGTCGACGGCCAAGCCGATCACCGGGATGGCGATGATCCAGATCGCAGGTTGCCAGCCAAGAAATCGCAGGTCCGCAACGGCGCCAATCTTGATGGCGCCTGCTTCGGCACGATTGGCCTGCATCAGCACGCCGACCGCCACAATCGCCGGGACCGTTGCGAGCCACAGCGCCCCCGACACCAACATCGAGTAGGCGAACATCGGGGTGCGGGCAAGCGTCATCCCGGGAGCCCGCAACGTGAGCACCGTGGTCATCACTGCGATCATGCCGCCCAACAGCGAAACCGCGCCGGCTGCGAGCGAAAAGATCCCGAGGCGCCCCATCTCGTAGGAGTTACCGCCCAGACCCCCGTCACCGAGGATCGACACGACGTACAGCACCGTGGAGATCAGCCATGAGTAATACGACAGCGCCACCAACCGTGGGAACGAAATGCCGCGGGCGCCAACCTGAAGCGGCACCACATAGATGGCGAGTCCCACGATGAGGGCCATCACCCCGAGCACGATGACGGCGATGTCTGCCGACTGTCGAACCTGCACCGACCATGTGCCCAGCAGTGGATCAGCGCTGTTGGCGCCGGCCCAGCCCACCGCCCGTGCCACGAACAGACCTGCGGTCACCAGCAGCGCCGCCAGCGTGAACCGCCGTCCCAGACGCTTGTGGTCGACGGCACCGAGGTAATGCTCGATCGCGGTCAACTCGGCTGCGGCCGCCTGCGGCCGGCTCTCGGGCTTTGCCGCTGCCAGCGCGGGTGGTGCGGCAGGGGGCGCCTCAACCGTGGTGTCGGTTACTGCCATGTCCGTTCCCTACCTCGACGTCAGAGTGATTCATGGTTCGTGTTGCTGTGCCGTTCAGGGTCGTGCTGTGCTCGACGGCGCGACCGATGCGGACATTACTCCCAGAAGACCGGCGGTTGGAAAACCGTCGACCAGGGGAGACTGGGTCACCAGGGCCAGCCCAGCCCTGCCAACTGGTCGACGGCCATCGCCCCGAACAGGACAGTGATATAGGTGATCGACCATCCGAACAGCCTCATCGCCGCAGCGGGAGTGGGTGTTCGCAGCACAGCAAGTGCAGACCAGATGAACACTCCACCGCTGATCAGGGCCGCCCCCATGTAGATCCAACCCAGGTCGGCCACCGGTGCCAGCACCAGCGACACCACCACCAGGGCCAGCGTGTAGGCGAGGATCTTGCGGGCGGTGACGTTCAGCGTCGTGACCGATGGCAGCATCGGCACGTTGACCGAGGCGTAGTCCTCGCGGTACTTCACCGCCAGCGCCCAGAAGTGTGGCGGCGTCCACAGGAAGATCAGCAGGAACAGCAACCATGGCGCCCAGCCCAGCGAGCCGGTGACGGCCGCCCAGCCAATCAGCACCGGACCTGCCCCTGCGGCGCCACCGATGACGATGTTCGAGGAGTATCGACGTTTCAGCCACATCGAGTACACGCCCACGTAAAACGCAAACGAGGCGAACGCCAGCATGGCGCTGAGCGGATTGACCGCAAACCACAGCAGGGTCACGGCAACCACCTCGATCGTCAGCGCGAAGATCAGGGCGTTGCGTGGGGTGACCGCTCCGGTCACCAGGGGGCGGTTTGCCGTGCGCTTCATCTTGGCGTCGATGTCACGGTCGATGAACATGTTGACGGCGTTGGCTCCGCCCGCCGACAGCGTGCCCCCGACCACGGTGGCCACCATGAGCCAGATCGACGGCAGGCCACGCTGCGCGACGATCATCACCGGCACGGTCTCGATCAACAACAGTTCGATGATCCGGGGTTTGGTGAGCGCCACGTACGCCCCGATCGCACTCCACCCTCTAGCGCTCGAGCCCGCGACCGCAGACGGCGTCGTGTGAGTGAGGTGTGTTGCCGTCGCCATCGCGTCAAGGGTACGCCCCGCCGACGGCCGGTGGCCAAGCAACAACCTGCCATCGAGGCAACGCCAACCCAGCGCTAGCCTGACGGCCGTGAACCCCGGTCCCATCCAACCAAGCCTGCGAGCGGGCGAGGACAGCGCTTCCGAACGGGCGGCGACGGACGGCACCGGGGCCCAGAACCCTGGCGGTTCGGCCTCCGCGCTTCGCAAGATGACCGGGTTCGTTCGTCAACCGGTGAGCCCCCGCGCCTACCGCAGGTTCACCTTTGCGGCACTGCTGCTCCTCGGCATCATCGTCCTGACCGGCGCCGCCGTGCGGCTCACCGGATCCGGCCTTGGCTGTGCAGACTGGCCCCGATGCTCCGACACCGAGGTCATCGGCACGCTGTCCGGTCACCAAGGCGTCGAGCAGGCCAACCGCCTGTTCACCGGCGCAGTCTCGGTGGCGGTCGCCGCTGCGGTGCTCGGCGCCGTTCGCCGCCGGCCGTACCGTCGCAGTCTCACGGTCTGGGCCTGGTCGTTGGTGGCGGGCGTGGTGGCCCAGATCGTTTGGGGCGGCGTCACCGTGTTGACCGACCTGAACCCGGCGGTGGTCATTGGTCACTTTCTGATCTCGATGGTGCTGGTGTGGTCGGCCACCGTGTTGCACGTGCGCGCCGGCGACGCCGACGGGGCAGGCGGGCCATCGCCCGTCAAGCCCGGTGCGCTCCCTCGCGTCAGCGTCGCTGCCAGGTCGGCGGGCGCCGCCTTGGCTCTGGTGGTACTGACCGGCCCGGTGGTCACCGGCACCGGGCCGCACGCCGGCGATGCCACCGCCCCGCGGTTTGGCTTCAACCTCACCTCGGTCGTCCGGCTGCACTCGCTCACCGCCTGGCTACTGGTGGGTGCCGTGGTCTGGCTGGCGATTGAGGCAGGCCGGAGCGGCGACGGCCCCACGACCTTCCGGGCTCAGATCATCGTGCTGCTCACCCTCGCCCAAGGCGCCATCGGCTACACGCAGTACGCCCTGGGCGTGCCCCCGGTGTTGGTGGCGGCCCACATCGTCGGGGTCACCCTGCTGGTCGTAGCGGTCACCCGCCTCGTGCTGCTCACCCCGGTCACACCCGGTGCCCGTCCGCTCCTCCCGTGGGCGTCGACGGAATGATCCGCGGATCGTCACTGAGCACCACGGCACCCGACACCCTCGAACGCACCGAGGTCGATGAATCACTCTCGTTGGACCGCCCATGGGTGGTCATCGTCTGGAACGACCCGATCAACCTGATGGAGTACGTCACCTTCGTCTTTCAGTCACTGTTTGGTTTTTCAAAGGAGAAGGCCACCAGATTGATGCTGGACGTGCACCAGTTGGGCCGAGCCACCGTGGCCACCGGCACCCGGGAGCGGTGCGAGCTCGACGTTTCCCGTCTGCACGAGCACGGCCTGTGGGCAACGATGGAGCAGGATTCGTGACCACCCGGCCCCCGCCGTGACGGAACCCGGTGCGCCACCTGATGGCGAGCGGCCCTGGTTCGTGCCGGTGATGACCGCGGAGGGCCCGGATGGGGCGTGGGGTGACAACGTCCAGGACGACGCCGAAGCCGCATCCGGCAATGACGCCGTCGAGCACGATGATGCCGCCGATGACGCCGCCGATGACGCCGCTGGCGGGCTGTCCGGCGTGGCTCCGGGCACCACCCTGGCGTGGAGTGGCTGGGCGATCGACGAACAGCTTCCAGATCGGCTTTGCGCAGTGACACGGTCACTCGCACACCGGCTCACCCAGGAGTTGCCCGAATTGGCCCACCAAAATCCAGAGGGCGGGCAGCACTTCAACCACCAGCAGTTGATGGCGGCCATGGAGCACGCGCTGGGAACACTCGCCGAGGTCTGCGATGGTCGCACGCTGGCCGGCGAGGATCTGGGCGCTGCGTTTGGGGCTGCTCACGATGGTGCAGTGATCGCTGCCATAGTGGCCGCCACCACCGACGAGTCTGCGGTGGCCCAACAAGGCCGGTGGTTGCAACGGACGTCCGAGGAGTTTCACCACGCCATGTGGAGACGATTTGTACCAATGGACGACGGCCGGTTTCGGGTGCGTCTGCGCCGCGGCGAGCGTGTGCTGGTTGCACGTGTGCTGGCCGAACAGCAGCAGCGGCTTGCCGAGGACACACCCGACCTGGCGCCGCTGTTTCCTCCCGGCTACGGCGATGTTGACCCCGATGCGGCAATTCGCTCGGCCGAGTTCGCCTCGCTAACCCGGGACGACCTCATGATGGGGCGACGCAACGCACTCCAATCAATGCAGGCCTCGCTGGGCGAGCGCATCATCGACGCCGATACGCTCGCCGCCTGGATGCGGACATTCAACGACGTTCGTCTGGTCATGGGCACCAACCTGGAAATCGACCATGACGAGCAGCCACCGCCAGTTCCGTGGGACCCCACGTTCCCCGCCTGGCGCTCCTATTCGCTCCTCGGCAACCTGGTGCACGAGGCCGTCATGGCCCTGCGCACGCAGCTGTAACCCCCCGTACATCGGCCGGGCCCTCACTCCGAGGTCTGGCCCGGACGCGAGACGGGCCGAGCCCTGAGGCCCGACCCGTCTCGTGATGATGTGGTCGGGACCGGCGTCGATCCGGTGACCTACCGCTTTTCAGGCGGTCGCTCTACCAACTGAGCTACCCGACCAAGACCACAAACCCGGACCCTTGGGGCACGTGCCCCCAGGGTTGATTCCGGTGTCTGTGGTGGCGGTCCCGACGGGATTTGAACCCGCGACCTCCGGCTTGACAGGCCGGCGTGCACTCCAAACTGCACCACGGGACCAGCGCTATTCCTTCACGAGCCGAGGCCCGATCAGGAAGCGACACCTTATCCGATACGCAGGCGGTCTCCGCCAGTCGGTATCCGGTCAGGCACGACGAAGCGCCGCGCACGCCCCGTTCGGGAGCGGGTTGCGCGTTTGATGCTGAGTGCGATGAGTCCCTGCATGAAGCCACCGCCGGATGGCCGGATACGCCTACCAGGGGTCCACGCCCGCTGGGTTTGAGGCGGCAACCGCCTCCACGCCGGACCTCGCTCTGGCACCCCCAACGGGATTCGAACCCGTGTTGCCGCCTTGAAAGGGCGGTGTCCTAGGCCGCTGGACGATGGGGGCCAGTCCCTCGCGGGAGCCTCAGAGCGTACCAATGCCGGACCACAAACCGGAAGCCGGTTGCAATCAGCACCGGTTGCGGCGTTGCGGCGCCGACCGCTGCGAGCACCGAGGCTCAGCCGATGCCCAACATTGCAGGCAGGTCCGGGTGGTGGTCCAGAACCATGTCGGCTTCCGGCAACTCGGTCTGATCATCGCGCCAGTGGCGATAGCGCACCGCGGTGATGCCCCTGCCGAGCGCCCCGGTCACATCTGTGCGTCGCAGATCACCAACGTGCGCCGTCTCACCCGCCGCCACACCCAGCCCGTCGAGTGCATGATCGAAGATGCGTGCGTCGGGCTTGTAGATGCCCACATCGTCAGAAAACGACCAGTGATCGAAGTACTTCAGCACCTCGAAGTGCTCGAGGTACCCCCGAAGTGCCGTTGACGGGGTGATACCGACATCGCAGACGATGCCCACCTTGATGCCTGCGTCCTTGAGGGTGCGGAGCGTGTCCGCGATCCCGGGGGCCAGGATACGTTGGGTAACGGGCAGCCCTCGGTGCAACTCCGCAGCCACGGCATCGTGGGCCGCGGGGTCATCGATGGAAAGTTCCCCCAGCACCTGAGCCGACCATTCCTCGGGTGAAAACGGTCGGTTCTCCCGCCAGCGCACCTCGTAGAAGCTCTCTGCGGCGGCGGTGGCCGCGAGAAGTGCCTCCTTGGCCACATCGGCCTTCACCGACGCCAAGGCCACCATCACCCGGTCGACCCGCTGATCTTCGGGCGAATCGTGCTCACCGATCAGGGTGTTCCAGAAATCGTAGGTGACTGCGCGGATCAACGGGCGGTCGACTCGACGGGCTTCAGCGATTGCGCACCACTCCCTCACTCCGGGCCGCGGCACTGACTGCCGCCGCCACCCGATCGGCGACACGCGGGTCGAACACCGACGGGATGATGTGGTCGGCAGCAAGATCGTCCCCAACCACCGAGGCGATCGCATGCGCGGCCGACAGGTTCATGCCCTGGGTGATCTTGGTGGCCCCTGCATCGAAGGCACCTCGGAACACGCCGGGGAAGGCCAACACATTGTTGATCTGGTTGGCAAAGTCCGAGCGGCCGGTGGCAATCACCGCCGCGATGTCGGCGATGAGCTCGGGCCGAATCTCGGGGTCGGGGTTGGCCATCGCGAAGACGATCGGGTCGGCGTTCATGCTCTCGACATCCTCCCGGGTCAAGACATTGGGCGCAGACAACCCGATGAACACGTCGGCGCCACCCATCACATCGGTGAGACTGCCGGCGAGCGCCTCGGGGTTGGTGTGCTCGGCAAACCACTGCTTCGAACTGTTCAGATTCTCCCGACCGGTGTGCACCGCGCCCTGCGAGTCGACCCCAACCACATGCGTCGCTCCCGCGCCCATCAGGATTTTGGAAACGGCAACTCCTGCGGCACCCACACCGGACACCACGATCTTGATCTCGCCGAGCGCTTTGCCAACAATCCGCAACGCATTGTCCAGCGCGGCGAGGGTGACGATGGCCGTGCCGTGCTGGTCGTCGTGAAACACCGGAATGTCAAGGCGTTCCACCAGCGCCTCCTCGATTTCGAATGCACCGGGGGCGGCGATGTCCTCCAGGTTGATGCCACCGAAGGTCGGGGCCAGGCGGGCCACGGTCTCAATGATTTCCTGCGGATCCTTGGTGTCCAGGCAGATGGGAAAGGCATCCACCCCGGCAAAATGCTTGAACAGCAACGCTTTGCCCTCCATCACCGGCATGGCCGCCTCGGGGCCGATGTCACCCAAACCGAGGACTGCGGTGCCGTCGGACACGATGGCCACCGTATTGGCCTTGATGGTCAGGTCGTGCGCCCTCGCCGGATTCTTGGAGATCTCCATGCAGACCCGGGCCACACCCGGCGTGTAGGCCATCGACAGGTCATCGTTGTCACGCAGTTCCGACAACGAGCTCAGCTCGATTTTGCCGCCCTGGTGCAGGTCGAAGACCTGATCGGACCACTCGAGCACGATGATGCCGTCAATGTCGTTCACCGCTGCCAGCACCTGCTCCTGGTGCGACTCGCTCCTGCAATACACGACGGCGTTTTGCACCAGATGCGAGGTCTTCACCTCGAACCCGTCGAGCGCGGCGATGTTGGCACCCACCTCGCCGATGGCCATGGCCAGCCGGCCCAACATGCCGGGGCGGTTCTCCATGCGGACACGCAGGCGCAGTGAATACGCGGGGGTGGGGGTATCAGCCATTTTCTCGACGCTACTTCCCTCGAAGGATGGTTACGGAAGTCATGACCCGGCAACGAGCGACCGAGGGACCGACGCGATGGTGCGGGAGGCCTCCGAGGAGACCTCCCGCATCGTCGTAAATCCGCTGGACTCAATGTCCGGCTCGTTGGGCTAGCAGCTCACTAGCTGGGCATCAGCACCGAGTCGATGATGAACACGGTGGCGTTGGCGGTCTGAACATTGCCGCAGACCACAGTGGAGTCGTTCACCTTCATGGTGTCGCCATCAGCGGTGATCTTCAGCTCGGAGCCCTGCAGGCTCTTCACCGAACCGGCATCGATCAGGTCCTGGGCGCTCATCTTGCCCTCAACCACATGCACCTTCAAGATGTCGGTCAGGTCACCGGTCGGGTCGGCCAGCAGCGTGTCCAGCGTCTCCTTGGGGATCTTCTGAAACGCCGAATCGGCGGGAGCGAACACCGTCAGGGCCTCAGCCGAGTTCAGGGTGTCACCAAGGTTGGCGGCGGTGACCGCGGCAACCAGAGTGGAAAGCGCCGGGTTGTTGGAGGCCGCAGTGGCCACCGGATCCTCCGACATGCCCTCGAAGCTGCCCTTCCCGTCAGCTGGGACCGCAGCGCAGCCCTCACCAAAGTTGTCGTCGGCGAACGCAGCGGAGGCAGTGTCGCCGGAGGCGGCGTCGGCTGCCTCGGGCATGAGCACCGAGTCGATGATGAACACGGTGGCGTTGGCGGTCTGAACATTGCCGCAGACCACAGTGGAGTCGTTCACCTTCATGGTGTCGCCATCAGCGGTGATCTTCAGCTCGGAGCCCTGCAGGCTCTTCACCGAACCGGCATCGATCAGGTCCTGGGCGCTCATCTTGCCCTCAACCACATGCACCTTCAAGATGTCGGTCAGGTCACCGGTCGGGTCGGCCAGCAGCGTGTCCAGCGTCTCCTTGGGGATCTTCTGAAACGCCGAATCGGCGGGAGCGAACACCGTCAGGGCCTCAGCCGAGTTCAGGGTGTCACCAAGGTTGGCGGCGGTGACCGCGGCAACCAGAGTGGAAAGCGCCGGGTTGTTGGAGGCCGCAGTGGCCACCGGATCCTCCGACATGCCCTCGAAGCTGCCCTTCCCGTCAGCTGGGACCGCAGCGCAGCCCTCACCAAAGTTGTCCTGACTGAAATCTGCTGAGGCAGTGTCGCCGGAGGCGGCCGTCGTCTCGGTGGTCTGAGCCGACGTGTCGGACGCATTGGTGCTTCCGTCATCGTCGGAACAACCGGCGAGAATCAATGAACCGACGAGGCCGAAGGCGACGATGGCTTTGCGGGGCTTGGTGTTGAAACGCATGAATGGGTTCCTTTCGCAGGGGTTTTCGTGGACGTAGTGGACGTTCATGTCACGTTCACCACGATCTTTTGCCAACCGGTTGCACCATCTGGGATGGGTTTGACCCGGTCGAACGGTTGAGTTTCGCCGTCGGCATTGGTTGCTCTGACAACGATGGTGTGACTGCCTGAGGTGGCCTTCCAGGGGTAGGACCACTGGACCCAGGTGTCGGCTGAGGGGACGGGTGCCAGGTCGGCTTCGACCCAGGCGGCGTCGTCGATTTTGAGTTCCACCTTGTCGATCCCGACGTGCGGGTCCCAGGCGACGCCCGCCACGGGCACCGTGCCAGGATCGACCGTGTCGCCGAGGCCGCCGGGGCGGTCGATGCGGCTGAGGGTCTTGATCGGTGCGTCGGTGGCCCAGTCACGCTTGGTCCAGTAGGCCTGCTCGGCCTCAAAGGTGGTGACGTTCAGTTCGGACAGCCACTTGGTTGCCGAGACGAATCCGTACAGTCCGGGCACCAGCAGACGTGCCGGGAAGCCCCGTTCCAGCGACAACGGCTCGCCGTTCATACCGACGACCACCATTGCGTCCCGCCCGTCGTAGATCGTCTTCAGTGGGGTGCTGGCAGTGAAGTCGTCCACCGAACGGCTGAGCACCTGATCGGCCCCGTCCTGCGGTCCGGCCTCGTCGAGGAGCTCGGCGAGCGGCACGCCCAACCACTTCGCGGTGCCGGCCAGACGCCCCCCAACCTGGTTGGAGACGCACACCAGCGTGATCGTGCGCTCGATGAGGGGGCGGTCAAGCAGGTCGGCGAGCGAGTAGCTGCGCTCGTTGTCCACCATGCCCAGGATGTCGAGCTTCCAGTCTTTGCCGTTGACCCGGGGGATCTCCAGGGCGGTGTCCACCCGGTAGAAGTCCTTGGCCGGGGTGATGAAGGGGGTGAGTCCAGCGATGTCCGGATCTATGCCAGAAGGAAGAGCCTTTGCGGCCTCCGCCGGCTTGGGCAGAACGATCTCTCCCCGATTGGTCGACACCTTGAACAGTCCGGAAACGGCCTTCCCGAGCCCGCCGGCCGCCGCCGCACCTGCGACGACGAGGGAGGAGCCGACCAGAAATCGACGACGGTCGGCGGAATCGGAAACCCCCGCCTGCCGCTGTGGTGGCCACAGCAGCAGATCCAGCACCGCTGCGGCGGTGAGACCGCCCAGGATGCTGGGGAGAACGGCGAGCGGCCCTGCGCCGGTGCGGCTCAACGCTGAGACCGCACCGACGAGGGCGAAGACACCGGCACCGACGGGGGCGGCGATGCGGCGCTTGGTGGTGAGCATGCCGAGCACCGCACCAAAGATGAAGAGGAAGATCGTGGTGCCGAAGATCAGGGCGATCTTGTCGTTCTGCCCGAACGTTGCAATGGCGAATTCCTTGACGGCATTGGGCACATTGTCGACGACAACATTGCCCACGGCGACCACCGGTGATGAGACCGAACTGAATGGCGCAGCCACCAGTTCGGCTACTCCGAGGGCGGCTCCGGCGGCGGCCAGACCGGCCACCAGGCCGCTGATCCATCCGCCCTGCTGTTGGCGGGGACCACGAAGCGCACCCACGGCCTCCTCCACCCGGGAGACCCCGGGGAGGGAGGAGGCGGAGTCGACACGGGGGGAGCCTGACTCCTGGGGGGTGGGTGCGTTCACAACTCTTCTTCGGGGCTGTCCGCATCCCCGGATCACCCAAATGGGTGTGACACGCGACACATCACAGAGGGGCCGAGACTCACATAGAAGCGCACCCCACGCACCCAGTTGCGGGCCGCTCCCACGGGGTGACGCGGCAGCGCCACCCCGTGGAGGGGTGGCGCTGGGTTGGCCGCTGGAGGGTCACGCCACCCGGCGGCCAGGGGTCAGGTGAACTCGCCCGCCGCCACGGGGTCGTGATCAGAGCTGACCACGCCACCTGCCGTCTCGACCGTGATCGCCAGCGCCCTGGCATCGGTGGCGGTCTGGAACGCGCTCACCCGAGGGCGGTTACCCAGCACGCCGACCGAGACCACGTTGTCGTCCCGGGCGGCCCACAGCTGATAGGTCTGATCCGCAGGCAGTTCAGGCAGATTGTCGGCAAACAGGTAGCCGGTTCCATCGGGCCTCACCGCCGCCCGCAGGTTGACCTTCAAATCATCCCCTGCAAGGTCGACCAACTCGGAGGACGGATCGGCAAGCGCTTCCTGGGCCGACCGCTCGATGCTCCCCGAGGCCATCTCGGCGCTCAGGTTGTCGATTCGGTCGCCTTGGCGAACCACCAGGCCACCAAGCATCAGCACCGCCACCACAGCGGCCGCGGCCGCCAACATTGGCCAGACCTTCGACCGCAGGCTGCTCACCGAGCCACCACCTGCGACGGCTGCGCCAGGCGGAACATTGTGGCCTCGTGCCTCCCGTCGGCTGCTCAGCTCGTCGGGCACCGCCCTGGCATGGCCGTCTTCCAACGCATCGCCGCCAGGCGCGGCACCCGCTCCGGGGTTCGGCCCAGAAGACCGGTCGGTGGGCCCCGTCGTGGCGATCATGCCCGGCCGTCCGCTGAGCGAGCCCTCCGGAAACAAGGCTGAGACGGAGGGCGCTCCTCCTGTCGATTCACCAGGCGCCCCGTCAGACTCGGCCAGCCGGTCGCGCAGACGGTCCCAGGTGCCGATCGGAGGGGCGGAGGCAGCCTCGGCCGCCAGCGCATCCACGGCGACCTGGAGGGTTGCCAGTTCGGCGCGGGCGTCGGGAGAGCGTTGCAACAACGCGTCAACCTCCGCTCGCTCCTCTTGGGAGACGGCATCGAGGGCGTAGACCCCCAAGAGTGTTTCGATCGACTCAGCGGCGCCGTCTCCGTTGCCGGCGGCACCATCGAAGTTGGCGGTCATGTCTGGACTCCTAGTCCTGCCGCCTCCAAATGCGAGGCAAGCTTGGCGAGCCCCAGCCGGATCCGGCTCTTGGCCGTGCCTTCGGGGATGGACAGTTGTTCGGCAACCTCCCGGTAGGTTCGGCCACCGAAGTAGGCCAGCACGATTGCGTCGCGCTCGGAGGTCGAGAGTTCTTCGAGGGCATCCCGGATGTTGGATGACCGAATCATTTCCCAGGCTTCGCGCTCGATGTCGGCCGAAGGCCTGGTTGTGGCCAGATCCACCTCGTGACGCTCCTCACGATTGCGTCTGGCCTGTTCGCTACGAATCCGATCGACCGACCGGCCGTGGGTCATGCGCAACAGGTAGGTGCGCAGCGTGCCCCGTTCCGAGTCGAACTTCTCAGGAGAGTTCCAGAGACGAACAAACGTGTCTTGGAGCACCTCCTCGGCGATGTGACGATCGCAGATCACCCGGTTGGCCAGGCCATACACAGCATCGCCATGACGTCGATACAGCTCGCGCAGCGCCCCTTCGTCGTATCGGCCGACTGCCACCACCAGGGCGGCATCGGACTGGGCAGCCAGTTCGGGGTCCATCTGCTCATATTCCGAGGCTGCATGGCCATCTGGATCACTCACGGTGCAAATTCCCCTCCCAGTCCCACGAGCACGCAGCAGCATGACCGAGAAACACCTTCGTAGGATGACGCCAACCTGACAGCGCTGAGCCGACCTGGTGTACGTCGTTGGGTGTCCCTCGTCGGAGGTCCGACGGTATCAGTACCCCACCTCCCACAGCGTCAAGCCATGAGCCGGGGCCACCCGCCCGCACTGCTGTCGATCTTGAGATTCCAGGGCTTCAGCAACCGAGGCCACGCTGCGTCGGCCCTCTCCCACCTCGACGAGCGTTCCCACCATCGATCGCACCTGGTGATGGCAGAACGAGCTGGCAAGCACCCAGAAGTCCAGCCGATTTGTACCGTCGGGAACGATGGCAAACTCGAAAAGGTTGCGGACCCGCGATCGCTCCGGCCTGCCAGGCGCCGGCGGCGTGCGACGACAGAATGCAGAGAAGTCGTGCCGGCCAACAAACGTCTGAGCCGCCTCGCGCATCGCCTCCGCGTCGAGGTCGCCCTCGGTGTGCCAAACAAAGCGGGCCAGCTGGGGATCAACCCATACCGAGGTAACCACCGAGTAGCGATACCGGCGCCATATCGCCGAAAATCGAGCGTCGAACGACCCGGGCACCACGAGTGCCGCGATCACGGCGATCTCGGGCCCCAACATCCGGTTGAGCGAACGCACCATCCGAAGCGAGTCCAGGTTGGCATCGCTCTCGAAATGCACCACCTGGCGCCGGGCGTGCACCTCGGCGTCGGTCCGACCGGCACACACCAGCACCACCGCGTGGCCGCACATCTTCGCCAGGGCACCCTGCAACTCCCCGGCAACGCTGCGGATCCCAACGTTGACGGCGAACCCCCTAAAGCCGGAGCCGTCATAGGCGACATCCAGCCGCCACCGCGTCACCTCAGCTCTCCCCCGACGCCGACGTCGGGTTGAGCGACGCCGACGCGAGACGACCACCCGCCCCATCGAAGGGGTCGAGCGGTCGCATCGAGGTAGTGCCGTCGGGTGATGGCGCCCAGAGGCAGAGCGAGGCGGCCCAGGGGGTCATTGCCGCTCGGTGCTGCCGCCCCAAAGAGCGTCAGACCAGTTCGATGATCGCCATCGGGGCGTTATCACCCTTGCGGCGGTCGCTCAGCTTCAGAATGCGGGTATACCCACCCGGCCGGTCGGCATAGCGCGGACCGACGTCCTCCATCAGCTTGTCGGCGATCTCGGTGTCGTTGAGAAACGCGAGGATCTGGCGGTGATTGTGCAGGCCGCCCTTTGCCGCCTTGGTGATGACCTTCTCGGCCACGGGGCGCAACGCCTTGGCCTTGGCCTCGGTGGTGACGATTCGTTCCGCAGCCACCAGCGAAGCGACCAGGTTGGCCAGCATCAGCCGCTGATGCTTGGCCGAGCCGCCCATGCGCTTGCCCTTGGTTGGTGTGCCCTTCATCCGAGCTCCCGTGAGTTGAGGGACAGCCCTCGCTCGTCAAGCTTGACGAGCACCTCGTCGAGGGACTTCTGTCCAAAGTTGGTGATGGCCAGTAGGTCGTCGGGGGTCTTCGACAACAGTTCGCCCACGGTGTTCACCTGGGCCCGCTTCAGGCAGTTGCGGGGACGCTCGGAGAGTTCCAGGTCTTCGATGGGCAGCTCAAGATCGGGCGACAAACCGGCAGCGGGTGCCAAATCGCCCAGCTCGAGTCCTTCGGGCTCGTCGGTCAGCTCGGCAACGAGCTGTACGAGGCCGGTCAACGTGGCGCCGGCCGAGGCCAATGCATCACGGGGCTCCAACGAACCGTCGGTCTCGATGTCGATCACCAAGCGGTCGTAGTTGGTCGACTGCTCAACCCGGGTGGGCTCCACCGTGAAGGACACGCGCCGAACCGGTGAGTAGATGGCATCGATGGGAATTGCACCAATGGTGGTGTTGCCCTTGGTCGAGTCGGCGGGCGAGTAGCCACGGCCACGCTCGATGGTGAGCTCCATGGCCAAGTGACCATCCTCATTCACCGTGGCCAACGCCAGCTCGCCGTTGAGAATCTCCACATCGGTGGTGGTACGAATGTTGCCGGCGGTCACCGTGGCGGGGCCCGCCACATCGAGGCGGAGAACCACCGGCGCATCGGACTCCGACGAGACGACGACATCCTTCAGGTTCAGGATGATGTCGGTGACATCCTCTGCCACACCGCGAATCGTGTCGAACTCGTGCAGCGCATCATCGAATCGCACAGAGGTGATGGCAGCGCCCGGGATGGAGGACAGCAATGTACGGCGCAGCGAATTGCCCATCGTGTGCCCGAAGCCGGGCTCAAGTGGGCCGATGGCGAACTGCTGACGGGTACCTTCGCCCTCGTCGAGGGCTTCGACCGTGGGTCGTTGGATCACGAGCATGGTGGTCGCACCTTCCTAGGGGGGGTGATCGTGGAGAAACTTCGTTGGTACTTCGCCGGTGGAGGACGCCCCCGGGTCGGGGGGCGGTTCCGTCGGCCTTACTTGGAGTAGAGCTCGACGATGAGCTGTTCGCGCACCGGGATGTCGATCTGTTCGCGCACCGGCAGTTCGCGCACCGTGATGGAGTTGTTGTTCTCCCCACGCTCCAGCCAGGCCGGAGGGGTGCGATCGAGGGTGTCCTTGTTCCAGGTGATCGTGATCATCTCGCGGCTCTTCTCGCGCAGCGTGACCACATCGCCCTTCCGCAGGCGGTAGCTGGGGGTGTGCACCCGCTTGCCGTTCACCTCGAAATGACCGTGGCTCACCAGCTGGCGGGCCTGGGGCCGGGTGGCGGCCAGTCCTGAGCGGTAGACGACATTGTCGACACGCAGCTCGCAGTACATCAGCAGGGTCTCACCCGTGACCCCAGGCCGGCGGGAGGCCTCTTCGTACAGCTTGCGGAATTGCTTCTCAGTCAGGCCGTAGCTGAAGCGCGCCTTCTGCTTCTCCTGCAACTGCACAAGATATTCCGACACGTTGCCGCGTCGTCGGGTGCGGCCGTGCTGACCTGGTGGGTAGGGACGCTTTTCCATGGCGAGGTCTTCGCCCTTGGTTCCCCAGATGTTGGTGCCGAGGCGGCGCGAGACGCGCGCCCGGGGTCCTGTGTAGCGGGACATGTGTTTGTTCCTTCCTGCTACTGACGGCGCCGCTTGGGCAGCTTGCAGCCATTGTGGGGTACGGGGGTGACATCCTTGATGCCGATGACCTCGATACCGAGGTTCTGAATCGACCTGATGGCGGTCTCTCGACCGGAACCGGGTCCCTTGACCATCACGTCCACTCGCCGGACGCCATGTTCCATGGCCTTCCGGCCCGCCTGTTCGGCCGCCATTTGGGCGGCGTAGGGCGTGGACTTCCGAGAGCCCTTGAAACCAACGTTGCCACCCGACGCCCAGGCGAGGATGTTGCCCTCCTGGTCGGAGATGGCGATGATCGTGTTGTTGAACGACGATTTAATGTGCACGACGCCATGCGTGACGTTTTTGCGCTCACGACGGCGGGGTTTGCGTCCGCCGGCTTGGGGCTTGGCCATTCGTCTTCCTCAGCTTCGTTCCGGTGTATGGATCGTTCGGTGATCGGTGATGATCGGGGCAGGTCCGCAGGAATTACTTGCGGACCTTCTTCTTGCCGGCCACGGTCTTCTTCGGGCCCTTACGGGTGCGGGCGTTGGTGTGGGTGCGCTGGCCCCGCACGGGGAGGCCACGACGGTGCCGAAGCCCCTGATAGGAGCCAATCTCCATCTTGCGCTTGATGTTCTGTTGCACCTCTCGGCGCAGGTCGCCCTCCACCTTGAGGTTGGCCTCGATGTAGGCGCGGAGTTGGCTGACCTCAGCCTCGGTCAGGTCGCGGACACGGGTGTCCTCGGGGAGACCGATGTTCTCCAGGATCGCCGACGCCTGGCTGGGGCCGACGCCATAGATGTAGGTGAGGGAGATCACCAACCGCTTCTCGCGTGGAATGTCCACTCCGGCAATACGTGCCATGTCTTTAGCGCTCCTCGATCATCTGGATCTCAACCATGGATTCCGACCTCAGCCCTGACGCTGCTTGTGACGCGGGTTGTCACAAATCACCCGCACGGTGCCACCCCGACGGATGACCGTGCATTTTTCACACATGCGCTTGACGCTGGTTCGAACCTTCATGGCTGCCTCTCGGGCTCCTCGACGACGTTGCCGTCGAAACTTGCTGGTTGATTACTTGTACCGGTATGTGATGCGACCTCGGGTGAGGTCGTAGGGGGTGAGCTCCACCTGAACCTTGTCGCCGGGCAGGATGCGGATGTAGTGCATGCGCATCTTTCCGGAGATGTGGGCCAGCACCTGGTGGCCGTTTTCCAGCTCGACGCGAAACATCGCATTGGGCAGCGACTCGTTGACGGTGCCTTCCATGACGATGGCGTCTTCTTTGGACTTCGGCAGGGTAACTCCTCAGTTGCGGACGGACGGGACTCGACCATTGCGGCCGAGTGCGAGGTGTGGGCGGCGGCAACGGCCAGCGCCCCGGGTGGGGTTGGAAACCGGAGAAATGGGCGCATACGGTGCAATACCGTGCTGCGAAGTTCGAAGAGCGCCCGAGCCGACTGACAATCTTATCCCCAACCGGCGGTGAGACAAAACCGAGGTGCTCATGTGGCCTTCCGCCCCTCGACGGCGGAGGCCACGCGCTGTGCGACCTCATCAACATCTCCAACGCCGTCGACGGTCACCAACATGCCGGCGCGGTCATAACGACCGAGCAGCGGTTCGGTCTGTTGGGCGTAAAGCGCCAGGCGGTGCCGAACCGCCTCCTCGGTGTCATCGTCGCGTTGAACCACCGGGCTACCGTCAATCTCGCAGCGGGCCGAATCCGCGGCGGGGTCGCCGACGGTATAAATGTGGCCGGAGGCCTCGCACACTCGGCGCGAGCCGATCCGTTGCACCACGACGTCCTCGGGAACCTCGAGGTTGATGGCCAGGTCCAACGGTGGATCCGCGATCTCATCAAGGTCGGTGGCCTGCTTCGGGGTGCGGGGGAACCCGTCCAGCAACCAACCATTGGCGGCATCATGCTGCGCCAGGCGTTCGGCGACGATGCCGCGCAGCACGTCGTCGGGAATCAGGTCGCCGCGGTCCATGATGGCCTTGGCCGCCAGGCCGATCTCGGATCCTGCGGAGATGGCGGCGCGGAAGATGTCCCCTGTGGAGATGTGGGGCACGTCGAGGTGCAACGCGAGCAGTTTCGACTGCGTGCCCTTACCGGCACCCTGGCGACCAAAGATGACCAACCTCATCAGTGTTTCTCCGGCTTGTCGGAGAGGAAGCCCTCGTAGTTGCGCAACATCAACTGGCCATCGATCTGTTTCATCAGTTCGAGGGCCACACCCACGGCGATCAGGAGCGATGCTCCACCGATCGAGAAGGCAATGCCCGAGTTGGCCTTGCCCACGATCATGATGATGATGATGGTTGGGGCGAGCGCAAGGAACGAGATGAACAGGGCGCCCGGGAAGGTAATCCGGTTGAGCACCTTGGCCAGGTAACGCTCGGTCTGCGGGCCTGGCCTGATGCCGGGGATGAAGCCGCCCTGCTTGCGCAGCTGATCGGCCTGTTGCACCGGGTCGAACGCGATCGACGTGTAGAAGTAGCTGAATGCGAAGATCAACAATCCGAAGATGCCCAGATAGATCGGCGAGGCCGCCGCCACCAGGTTGTCGTTGATCCACTTTCGAATGGCGTTGCCCCAGTCGGTCTGGGGCAGCACGTTCACCAGCAGCACCGGCATCTGCAGGAACGCTGACGCAAAGATGATCGGGATGACGCCCGCCTGGTTGACCTTCAGCGGAATGTAGGTGCTCTGTCCGCCATACATACGACGGCCCACCTGACGCTTCGCAAACTGCACTGGGATCTTACGGGTGCCGTTTTCGATGTAGATGATGAACACCAGCAGGATGGCGGCGACCACGGCAACCAACGCAACCGCAAACCAGCCGTTCGAAGCTCGCAGGCTGGCACCAACCGACGGGAAGCTGGACACCACCGAGCAGAAAATGATCAGCGACATGCCGTTTCCGATGCCGCGCTGAGTGATCAGTTCGCCCATCCACATGAGCAGTGCGGTACCTGCGGTAAACGTCACCACGATGAGGGAGAGCGTGCCCAGGTTGAAGTTGGTCACCAGCGAGATGTTCTCGTTGGTACTCAGCCCGCCGCCACCGTTCTGGAAGAGGTAGACAAAGCCGGTCGACTGCAACACGGCGATGCCGATGGTGACGTAGCGGGTCCACTGCGTGATCTTCCGCTGGCCCACCGCCCCCTGCTGTTGCCATTCCTCCAGCTTGGGGATCACAACGCCCAGGATCTGCAGAATGATCGATGCCGTGATGTACGGCATGATGCCCAACGCAAAGATGGCGAACTGTGTGAGTGCGTTACCCGAGAACAACTGGAGGTAGCTGAGCACACCACCCTGTTCGGCCTGCGCCTTGATTGCCGCCACTGCCGACTGGTCGATGCCCGGCGCCGGGATGTAGGACCCCAGTCGGTACAACGCCAGAATGAACAGCGTGAAAAGCACCTTGTTCCGAAGTTCCGGAATCTTAAAAAGGTTGCGCAGCGACGAAAACACAGGTGCTCCAGTACCGCTTAGCGGTTGGTGTGGGCAGATCCGTGGAAGGCGGGCCGCACGCTGTAGGGCAGGTCGAGGCGCTCAACGCTGCCGCCGGCTGCGATAATCGCCGCCTCGGCGGATGCGGAGAACGCATGCGCCTTCACGGTGACGGCGCGGCTGATCTCGCCACGGCCCAACACCTTCACCAGCGAGCCCTTACCCACCAGCCCGATGCCCAACAGGGTCTCGGGGGTCACCTCGTCCAACCCACACTCTGAGATGGTATCGAGGTTGATGGGCTGATACTCCACCCGGAACGGGTTGTTGAAGCCGCGAAGCTTTGGCAGGCGCTGGAACAGCGGCAACTGGCCGCCCTCGAAGGCGACGGGCACGGTGTTGCGGGCCCGCTGGCCCTTGGTGCCGCGGCCGGCGGTCTTGCCGCCCTTGCCACCGATGCCGCGACCGACCCGCTTGGAGCGGCGCTTGGAACCGGGTGCCGGTTCAAGGTCGTGAATTTTCATGAGTCATCCTCCTCGACGCTGATGAGGTGAGGAACCTTGTTGATCTGGCCCCGGGCGTCCGGGGTGTCTTCCAAGACATTGGACTTTCCGATCCGCCCAAGCCCCAACGCCCTGAGCGAACCACGCTGCTTGGGCTTCGAACCGATGGACGACCGTGTCTGGGTCACTTTGATCTTGGCCATTATCGAACCTCGGTGGGCTCGGCATCGGGGCCCCGCTCGGACTCCTGCCACGCACGCCACAGGGCGGGGGGCATGAACTCCTCGGGGTCGAGGCCGCGGAGGCGGGCCATCTCGTCGGGGCGACGAAGGCTGGTGAGCCCGTTCATGGTCGCCCGGGCCACGTTGATGTAGTTGGGCGAACCGAGCGACTTGCAGAGCACGTCTCCGATGCCCGCCTCTTCCAGAATTGCGCGGGCGGCACCGCCGGCGATGACACCGGTACCTGGTGCAGCGGGCTTCAACATCACCCGACCGGCTCCCAGCTCACCGATGATGGGGTGAACGATGGTCGATCCGGCCATCGGCACCTTGATGAGGGTTCGCTTGGCCTCTTCGGTGCCCTTCTGGATCGCCAGGGGCACCTCTTTGGCCTTGCCGTAGCCAAGCCCGACACGACCGGCACCATCACCAATGACCACCAAAGCGGTGAAGGAGAACCGACGTCCGCCTTTTACCACCTTGGCCACACGGTTGATGTTGATCACCCGCTGTTCGCGCAGCGACATATCGTCGCCGCCACGGGAGTTACCACGGTTGTTGTTGGCCATCTCTAAAACTCCAGTCCGCCGGAACGGGCGGCATCGGCCAGGGCGGCCACTCGACCATGGAAGCGGAAGCCGCCCCGGTCGAAGACCACCGTGGTCACTCCAGCAGCCTTGGCACGCTCGGCGATTCGCTCGCCGACCGTCGCGGCCGCCTCCTTGTTGGATGTGGCGCCACCGATCAGATCGGCCTCCTGCGTGGAGGCTGCGGCCAGGGTGACCCCGGCCGTGTCGTCGATCACCTGGGCGACCACGTGGCGGTTGCTGCGGAACACGGCGAGGCGGGGGCGTTGCTCGGTTCCGGCCACGGCCTTGCGCACGCGTGCGTGGCGGCGAATCCGGGATCGGCGTTTGGCGTTGGTTTTGTTCGTCATCTCATGCTCCTGGACCGGCTCACTTGCCGGCCTTACCGGCCTTGCGCTTCACGTGCTCATTGGCGTAGCGGACACCCTTGCCCTTATAGGGCTCCGGCGAACGCAATGCCCGAATGTTGGCCGCCACCTGGCCCACCAGCTGCTTATCGATGCCGGCGATCTCGATGTAGGTGTTTCGAGGAAGGGTGAAGGTGATGCCCTCGGGGGCGTCCACGGTAATCGAGTGGGAGAAACCCAACTGGAGCTCGATGCCCTTGCCCTTCGCCGTGGCCCGGTAGCCGGTACCCACGATCTCAAGGTCCTTCTGAAACCCGGTGGACACACCAACGACCATGTTGTTCACCAGCGAGCGCACCAGGCCGTGCAACGAACGGGTTTCCCGCTCGTCGTCCCGCCTCGTGACCGAGACCAGGCCGTCGCCCAGCGACACGTCGATGCCGGCGGGGATCTCCTGACTCAGTTCGCCCTTGGGGCCCGTGACGGTGACGGTCGCGCCGTCAATGGCCAGCGTGACGCCGGCGGGCAGGGTGATCGGTTGTTCTCCGATTCGTGACATGTGTCGCTCCTACCAGACGTTGCAGAGGATCTCGCCACCGACCCGGCGGCGACGCGCCTCCCGGTCGGTGATCAGCCCCTGGCTGGTGGACAGGACCGAAATCCCAAGGCCACCCAGAACGCGGGGCACCTCGCTGGACTTGCGGTAGATACGAAGGCCGGGCTTGGAAACCCGTTGCAGACCGGAGATCACGCGTCGGCGCTCCGGTGAGTACTTCATGGTGATCGTCAGCGTTTCGCCGGGACCGTTGGGAGCCGGGTTCACCTCGTAGGGGCCGATGTAGCCCTCACGACGGAGCAGCTCGGCCAAGGCCAGCTTCTGCTTGGACGATGGCATGCGCACCTGATCGTGCATCGCGATGTTCGCGTTGCGGATACGGGTGAGCATGTCGGCGATGGGGTCAGTCATTGACATGGTTCAGACTCCTCTCACCAGCTCGCCTTGCGGACCCCGGGGATTTCCCCCGCGTGGGCCAGCTCTCTCAGACAAATACGACACAGTCCAAACTTCCGGTAGACGGCACGTGGGCGACCGCAGCGCTTGCAGCGGGTGTAGCCACGTACCTTGAACTTCGGCTTGCGGTTGGCCTTCTCGATGAGTGCCTTGGTCGCCATTACTGCTGCCCCTCACGTCGGAACGGGAAACTGAAGGCATCGAGCAGGGCCTTGCCTTCAGCATCGGTACGAGCGGTCGTGACCAAGGTGATGTCCATGCCTCGGGAGGCGTCCACCTGGTCGTAATCGATTTCGGGGAAGATCAACTGCTCGGTGACCCCGAAGGTGTAGTTGCCCCGGCCGTCGAAGCTCTTGGGGGAGAGACCTCGGAAGTCTCGAATCCGAGGGATGGCCAGGTTGACCAACCGGTCGAAGAACTCCCACATGCGGTCGCCCCGGAGGGTGACCTTCACGCCTACGGGGTTGCCCTCTCGAAGCTTGAAGCCTGCGATCGACTTCTTGGCCTTGGTGACAATCGGCTTTTGCCCCGTGATGATGGTGATGTCGGTGACGATCTTCTCGATCAGCGCCTTCTGCTCGGTGGCAGCGCCGGCACCCACGTTCACCACGATCTTGGTGAGGCGGGGGACCTCCATGACATTCTCCAGGCCGAGTTCAGCCTGAACCTGATCACGAAGCTCATCGTTGTAACGGTTCTTCAGACGAGGCCCCGGTGAGGCGCCGTCATAACCGCCCATGTCGATCAACGACTCGGGTGAGGTTGCGGTATCGGAACTCACAGGTCACCTCCGCTCTTCCGGGAGACTCGGGTCTTCGTGCCGTCGTCGGCCATTTTGTAGCCGACCCTGGTTGGGGTACCGCCCTCAACCATGGCCACGTTCGACACGTGGATGGGCCCTTCGGCCTCTCGGATACCGCCGGGCTCGTTCTGGCCACGTGGCTTGTCGTGGTGCTTCTGCACGTTCACACCTTCGACCAGAAGCTGTTGGGTCCTGGGCATCGCCTTGATGACGAGGCCCTCGGTGCCACGGTCCTTGCCCCGCAACACGATCACTCGATCGCCCTCTCGGATCTTCATTTTCGTCGGCGCCTTTGTCTTGGAACGAGACATCACAGCACCTCCGGAGCCAGGGACACGATGCGCATGAACTTGGCATCCCGCAGTTCACGACCCACCGGCCCAAAGATCCGGGTGCCTCGTGGGGCCCGATCGTCGCGGATCAGCACGGCGGCGTTCTCGTCGAATCGGATGTAGGAGCCGTCGCTACGACGCTTCTCCTTCTTGGTGCGCACGATGACACAGCGCACCACCTCGCCCTTCTTGACAGCGGCGCCGGGCAGCGCGTCCTTGACCGTGGCCACCACGATGTCTCCGATCGAGGCGTAGCGGCGACGCGAGCCACCGAGCACCTTGATGACCAGTACCTCTCGGGCACCGGAGTTGTCGGCCACCCGCATGCGGGTTTCCTGTTGGATCATCGGGCACGCTCCAGGATCTCGAGCAAACGCCAACGCTTGTTCTTGGACAGCGGGCGGGTTTCCACCACCCGAACACGGTCCCCCACGTTGAGGGTGTTCTCCTCATCGTGGACGTACAAGCGCTTCGTGCGGCGAACAGCCTTGGTATAGGCACGGTGGCTCACCTGTTGGGTGAAGCTGACGGCGACGGTCTTGTCCATGCCGTTCGAGGTCACGATGCCCTCGCGCACCTTACGGGCGGGGCGATCCTCAGCGATTTCAGCGGCCGTGTCATCGGGGCTGGTGGTGGACTCTGGCATTACGCGTGCTCCCTCTCGGCGGCGGCGATCTCACGCTCTCGCAGTTCGGTCATGATTCGTGCGATCGTTCGCTTCACTTCGCCCAGCCGGGCGGAGTTGTCGAGCTGCCCGGTCACCAACTGGAAACGCAGGTTGAACAGCTCTTCACGTCGTTCGCCAAGCTGCGACAGCAACTCAGAATCGGCAATTTCTCGGATGGGGGTGTCGCTCTTGGCCATCAGATGCCCTCCTCGCGGGTGACGATGCGTGCCTTGATCGGCAGCTTCTGAATGGCCCGCTCGAGTGCGCCACGGGCGACGTCCTCGTCGGGGTAGCTCAGCTCGAACATGATGCGGCCCGGCTTCACTGGTGCAACCCACCGCTCGGGGTTGCCCTTGCCTGAACCCATGCGGGTCTCGGCGGGCTTCTGGGTGACCGGCTTGTCAGGGAACACCGTGATCCAGACCTTGCCCCCACGCTTGATGTGGCGGGTCATGGCGATACGGGCGGCCTCGATCTGGCGAGCGGTGATCCAGCCCGGCTCGAGAGCCTGAACCCCATACTGGCCGAAGCTGACCGCGGTGCCGCCCTTGGCGTTGCCCTTGAGGCGTCCGCGCTGGTGCTTGCGGTGGCGGACCTTGCGTGGCATCAACATGAGGTCACTCCCCCTCGTTCGGTCGGAAGTGCTCCGGGCCCTTGGAACGTGACTGGGCCTGGCGCTCGATTTCTTCTTCCTCGGTGAGCAGCTTCTCGAACTCCGGATCCGCTTCCTTCAACAACGGCGCCGGTTCTTCGGTGCCCTCGTCGGCGGCATCGCCGGCATTCGGCGGAGTCGGACGGGACGAGACCACGCGTGGGGTGGCCTCCTGGCCGGTGGACTCGCCCACCGCCATCGCCGCCTCCTTGGAGGCCTTGTCTTCACCCTGCGCTTTGTACGGAAGAATGTCGCCCTTGTAGAGCCACACCTTCACGCCGACCTGGCCGGTGCTGGTTGCGGCTTCACGGAGGCCGTAATCGATATCGGCCCGCAGCGTGTGCAGCGGCACCCGCCCCTCGCGGTACCACTCGGAACGGCTCATCTCGGCCCCGCCCAGACGGCCACCACACTGCACCCGGATACCGAGCGCACCGGCCTTCATGGCGTTCTGCACCGCACGCTTCATCGCACGACGGAATGCCATGCGGTTGGCCAGTTGGTCGGCCACGCCCTGGGCGATCAGGGCAGCATCCAGCTCGGGCTGCTTGATCTCCTGGATGTTCAGCTGAACCTTCGGGTTGTCGGTGATGCGGGCCAGCTCCTGGCGGAGCTCGTCGGCCATGGCGCCACGACGCCCGATCACGATGCCCGGTCGAGCGGTGTGCAGATCGATCCGCACTCGGTCACGGGTGCGTTCCACCTCGATACGGCTGATGGCTGCGTTCGCCATGCGGCTCATCAGGTAGCGACGGATTTCCCAGTCTTCGACCACGTAGTCGACATACTGTTCACGGTCGGCGTACCACCTGGACTTCCAGTCCGTGGTGATTCCCAGCCGGAAGCCGTACGGGTTGACCTTCTGTCCCATCAGGCGTCGTCCTTGCTGTCGCTGCCTTCGGCAGACTCGTCGGAGTCTGCGCTGGTGTCGTCTGTGTCTGTCTTGGCGCTGTCGTCGGCAGACTCGTCGGAGTCTGCGTCGGTCTCGCTGCTTGCCTCGACGGCTTGGTCGGCGGCGGTGTTCTCGTCGACCGTGTCGGTGACCAACTCCGCCTCAGAGGCCTCGATTGGCTCCTCGGCGGGCTCGTCGTCCGCAGGTGTCTCCTCGGCGGCATTGTCGCCTCGGCTCGCTGCAACACGGCGTGCACGAGCTGCCGCGGCATCGGCGGGTGCCCCGCCGCGCTCGCGTCGCTCGGCGATCTCGTCGGAGGAGAGCCGACCCACGATGATGGTGATGTGGGTGGTCCGCTTGTTGATGCGGGTGGCTCGCCCTCGCGCTCGTGGCCGGAAGCGCCGCATGGTGGGGCCTTCGTCGGCGAAGCATGCCGCAACGAACAGTTCGTCGGCCGGTAGGCCATCGTTGTTGCCGGCGTTGGCGACCGCCGATGCCAGCAACTTGGAGATGGGACGACCCGCCTCGCGCTCGCAGCGGTTCAGCTCGTCCATGGCCTCGGCGACGGGCAGGTCGCGGATCAGGTCGAGCACGACCCGCGCCTTGTA
The DNA here is from genome assembly GCF_000299415.1 of Candidatus Microthrix parvicella Bio17-1. Lineage (NCBI taxonomy): Bacteria > Bacillati > Actinomycetota > Acidimicrobiia > Acidimicrobiales > Microthrixaceae > Candidatus Neomicrothrix > Candidatus Neomicrothrix parvicella. Next base: position 6,606 of record NZ_AMPG01000006.1, on the reverse strand, counting down.
GGCAGAGAATCGAGCATGGCGCAGGACGGCCCGAGTGCCGGGGCGCTCGTTGGTCTTGGTTCCGGTTTGGGTCATGGCTATCGGCCGCCTCGCGCCGTGCGCTCCTGCCCGGCGTGGAACTTGAAGGTGCGGGTTGGAGCGAACTCACCCAGCTTGTGGCCCACCATCGACTCGGTGACGTACACGGGCACGTGCTTGCGGCCATCGTGAACGGCGATGGTGTGACCCACCATGTCGGGGATGATGGTCGAGCGACGCGACCACGTCTTGATGACGGTCTTCTGGCTTTTCTCGTTGAGCGCGTCCACCTTCTTTAACAGGTGGTCGTCAACGAAGGGGCCCTTCTTCAGACTGCGTGGCATATCAGGACTTCCTCACGTTGCTGAGCGATGGATTCATACTCATCGGCGCGAACCGCGGGTGCGACGACGACGCACGATGAGCTTCTGAGACGGCTTGTTCTGATCTCGTGTGCGGCCCTCGGGCTTGCCCCAAGGCGACACTGGGTGACGGCCACCGGAGGTCTTGCCCTCGCCGCCGCCGTGCGGGTGGTCCACCGGGTTCATCGCGACACCGCGGGTTTGCGGGCGCTTGCCCTTCCAACGGTTGCGACCGGCCTTGCCGATTTTGATCAGCTCGTGCTCGACATTGCCCACCTGGCCGACGGTTGCCCGGCAGTCGATGGGAACGCGCCGCATCTCGGTGGAGGGCAACCGCAGCGTCGCGTAATCGCCTTCCTTGGCCACCAACTGCACGGAAGCACCGGCCGAGCGAGCCATTTTGGCGCCGCCACCCGGCTTCAACTCGATGTTGTGAATGGTGGTACCAACCGGGATGTATCGCAGAGGAAGGGCGTTGCCCGGGCGGATCTCCGCGCCTTGTCCCGACTGCAGCTCGTCGCCAACCGACACGTTCCGGGGGGCGATGATGTAGCGCTTTTCGCCATCGAGGTAATGCAACAACGCGATGCGGCAGCTGCGGTTGGGGTCGTACTCGATCGTGGCAACCTTCGCCGGGACTCCGTCCTTGGTGCGGCGGAAGTCGATGACGCGGTAGCGCTGCTTGTGACCGCCACCACGGTGGCGGGCGGTCTTGCGGCCCTTGTTGTTCCGTCCGCCGGTCCTGGTCTTCTGTGTAACCAGTGATTTTTCCGGTGACGTCCGCGTGATCTCGGCAAAGTCCGAGACGGTCTGAAACCGGCGTGCCGGACTGGTTGGTTTGCGCTTTCTGAGGCCCATGAAACTCCCTCTCAGCGAACTTCGAAGAGTTCGATCTCGTCACCCTCGGCGAGGGTGACCATGGCCCGCTTGGTATCGGCGCGGGAGCCGTACGTCATGCGCTTGCGCTGGCGGATTCGCTTGCCCGGGCGGTTCAAGGTGTTCACCTTGACCACCGACACGCCCCAAATCTGTTCCACCGCTTGGCGGATCTCCACCTTGTTGGCGTCGGGCGCCACGATGAAGGTGTAGACGCCCTCATCGATCAGCCCATAGGACTTTTCGGACACCACCGGACGGATGATGACGCTGCGTGAATCCCTCATGACTCGTCTCCGGTGTCGGCCTCGGTCGATGGTGCATCAGCGCCGGGAAGGGCGCCGCGGGTGTAGATGACGTAATCCGACACCAGCACGTCGTAGGTGGTGACCTGCCCGGCATCGGTCAGCGTGACCTCGGGAAGGTTGCGCAGGCTACGGCCGGCGGTCCCATCGTCGGGTCCGAGCACGACCAGGATTCGGCCCTCGGCTCCGAGTGCAGCCAGGGCTGCTTTGGCGGACTTGGTGTTGGGCACATCAAGGCCCCAACCGTCCAGCACCAGCAACCTGTTGTCGGCCAGACGGTCCGACAGGGCTGAGGCCAATGCCAGGCGCTTCATCTTCTTGGGGGTCCGCTGGGCGTAGCTTCGAGGCTTGGGCCCGTGGGCCACTCCGCCGCCACGCCAGTGGGGCGCACGAATCGAGCCTTGCCGGGCGTTGCCGGTGCCCTTCTGGCGCCATGGCTTACGACCACCGCCACGCACCTCGGCACGTGTCTTGGTGGATGCCGTGCCCTTGCGGCGAGCGGCCAATTGTGCCGTCACCACCTGGTGCATGACCGCCACGTTTGGCTCCACGCCAAACAGGGTGTCGTCCAGTTCGACCGAACCGGACGGCGACCCGCTGGGATTCAGTACATCAACGGTTGCCATCAGCTCTCACCTCCGCCGACGCGAGCCTTGACCGCGTCGCGAATCACGATGTAGGACCCCTTCGGGCCGGGTACGGAGCCTTTGACCAGCACGACGCCGGCTTCAGGATCGGCTCTCACCACCTCCAGGTTGAGGGTGGTCACCTTCTCCCCGCCCATTCGGCCGGGCATGCGGGTCCCCTTGAAGACACGGCCCGGGGTGGCACATGCGCCGACCGCACCAGGCTTGCGGTGCACCTTGTGTGCTCCGTGGCTTGCCGGCTGACCGGCAAAGTTGTGGCGCTTCATGGCGCCGGCGAAGCCTTTACCCTTCGACACCCCTGCAACATCCACCCGGTCTCCCGCGGCGAAGATCGACGCGTCGAGCTGCTGACCCACCTCGTAGGCGGATGCATCGGTCATGCGGAGCTCGACCAGGCGAACGCCCGGATCAACTCCCGCCTTGTCGAAATGACCCGCCTCGGCCAGCGTCAGCTTGCTTGCCGACTTTGTTCCGAAGGTCACCTGCACGGCTTCGTAGCCGTCGACGCCGTCGGCGGAACGAACCGCCACGATCCGGCAGGGGTCCACCTTCACCACGGTGACGGGCTGAATCTGTGAATCGTCACCCCATACCTGGGTCATGCCGACTTTTTGTCCAACGATTGCTTTGTTCGCCATGACGGCTCGTCCTTGGTCGTAGCTTCCTTCGCCGGCGACGCCTGTGCGTCGAGCGAATCGAGATAACGGGGCTGTAATTTGTTCGCCCACTCAGGCAAACGCTCCGCTCGGGCGAACCCGGGCGGAGCGGCGTCTCGGTTGTGTCTCGTGGTTCCAATCCGGCGCCCCGGTGACCGCAGCGGTCGAGGGTGTTGTTCCGGCGGCCTACGAGAGCCTCAGTTGGTGAGACGGGGGCGTCCCACACACGAAAGGGAAACCTTATCGGTCGTCGGGCTCAGCCACAAACCGGTGGAGGATTGCTTGTGCACGCCCACATCGCGGGCCCTACCCGACGTTCCACTCCCAACCGCCCGTACACTGCGAGCCGGACGCCCACGACCATCCCCCGGAGGTATTCCGTGCCCAAGCCTCGTCCAGACGTCGCCCCGGGGTTGCCGGCTGTCACGCCTGGGATCCGCGAGGTTTTGAGTGCAGATTTTGCGGCCAACCGACACGACCCCAAGGGCCTCATGTTGGTCATGGCGTTTCGTTTGGCTGCGGAGGCCGGCTGGCTTGGTCGGCTCAGCCCCGCCATACGGCTGGCGATGCTTCCAATCCTCGTGACCTACCGCGTGCTGGTCGCCTGGGTACTTGGCTTTGAGCTTCCTTCGGGCACCACCGTCGGTCCTGGGCTGCGGGTCCGTCACGGCCAGGGGGTCGTCGTCAATCCCGGCACGGTTCTTGGGAGCAACATCATGCTGCGACAGGGCGTGACCATCGGCAATATCAAACGCCGCCGGGGGCTCACACCATGTCCGGTGGTTGGCGACGGGGTGGAGTTCGGCGCAAATGCCATCGTCCTCGGTGAAATCAGCATCGGGGCCGGGGCAATGATCGGGGCCGGCTGCGTGGTTACCACCGATGTGCCCGCAGGGGCACTGGTTCGACCGCCACGCCCCGAGATCGTCGACCGCGCCAAAACATGACGGAGCCAAACCTCGACGGTGGACGCTCGCGCCCGTCGCCCAGCCACCCGGCCTTCGGTCGGCTCACGGGTTGAAGGTCGCTACTGGATCTTGATCTCGATCTCGACACCCGCCGGAAGATCGAGTCGCTGAAGCGAATCGACGGTCTTCTGGGTGGGCTCAAGGATGTCGATCAGTCGCTTGTGCACCCGCATCTCGAAGTGCTCGCGGGAGTCCTTGTACTTGTGTGGCGAACGGATCACCGTCACCCGGTGCTTCTCGGTAGGAAGCGGAATGGGGCCACGAATCGAAGCCTGGGTTCTGACAGCGGTCTCGACGATTTTCTTGGCCGACTGGTCGATGACCTCGTGGTCATAGGCCTTGAGGCGGATGCGGATGCGTTGGTTGGCCATGGGGGCTCTCCTGGATTCGCCGCGCCCTGGAAGGGGCGGCTTTGGGGGATCGTCGAGTGTCAAGGAACGCGGGCACGATGGGTGCACCGGGGTCTGACACCCTAGCGGGCCGATTCGGCCGGCCACCACTGCGGACCAGGTTCACACCTGAGTGGGCAATCTCACCGGGCCAGCGGCGCCAACTCGCTCCACGCACGGCTGGACGTGCCCGACCACTCATACAGGCTGGCACCCATACCTCGGTACTTGGCGACCGCCCTGGCCATATCAGCCGCCTGCCCCGCCAAGAGGTCGCTGGACATCCCGCCGATGGAGTGAATGGTGTTGCCGTTACGACCGGTCAACTGGCTGAACATCTTGAAATTCTCTTCCGTATAGCGAAATCCGTTATCCCAGTAGGGGGCACGCGATCGCCGGAAGGTCCAGTAACTCATCGGCAACAGGACGTCGCAGAGCGCCGATACCCGAGCCCAGGGGAAATTGGGCCAAATGCTCGGAAACTGTTTCAACTGCAAGGGCGGATAGACGACGCCACCGATGCCCGTTCCACGACCAACGCGTTGCCGCAGACGTTCCAGCACCTGAAGCTGTCGACGGCTGCGTTCGGCGGGCGCGTAGTTGGTGGTCTCGATATCGACGCCGATGGCATCGACACCAACATCACGCATGGCCACCAGACGGGACACATCCAGGTCGAGGTTGTTCAGGGCGGGGAGGTACCAGCCCACGACGGCGATCGCGTGACGATGGCACTCGCTGACGAACTTCTTCAGCACGGTCGGGTCCAGCAGCAAAGCGGTGCCCGACTGTTTCGATGTTTGGATGTACAGCGTCGAGACACCCCGTCGTGCCAGCGACGCCACCCCCGAGGGGTTCACCACCGGGTGACCGGCCACCGAGGGCGACCACTGATACATCGAGGCCCAGGCTCCCAAACCCCGAAACGGCGCAAGAGCGCTGCCCGATGGCGGTGGTGCCTGACAGCCACACGAGCCAAGAGCGGCACCGGCGACGCCGGCTATGACCCCGAGCGCCGAACGTCGAGCGATGATCTGCGACATGGGCCCAACGTTATCCAGACTCGGACGCGGAACGACCCGGGCCGAGGCCCGGGTCGCAACATGTCACTGGATGCCCTGTCGGGCGGGCTGGGCTACTTGAGGATCTTGGTGACTCGGCCCGCACCAACCGTACGACCACCCTCACGAATCGCGAACCGCAAACCCTCTTCCATCGCGATCGGCGCAATCAACTCCACCGTCATCGACGTGTTATCCCCAGGCATCACCATCTCCTTATCCGCCGGCAACGTCACCGTCCCCGTCACATCCGTCGTCCGGAAATAAAACTGCGGCGAATACGCCGAGAAAAACGGCTTATGCCGACCACCCTCATCCTTGGTCAACACATACACCTGACCCTCAAAATCCGTATGCGGAGTAATCGACCCCGGAGCAGCCAACACCTGCCCACGCTGCACCTCATCCTTCTCCACACCACGCAACAACGCACCAATATTGTCCCCAGCCTGACCCTCATCCAACAACTTACGGAACATCTCCACACCCGTACACGTCGTCTTCTGCGTCGGCTTCAAACCAACAATCTCAATCGCATCACCAGTATGAACAGCACCCTGCTCAATCTTCCCCGTCACCACCGTCCCACGACCAGTAATCGAGAACACATCCTCAATCGGCATCAAAAACGGACGATCCAAATCACGCTCAGGCTGCGGAATATACGCATCCACCTGCGCCATCAACTCCATCACCTGATCCTGAGCAGCCTCATCACCCTCAAGCGCCTTCAACGCCGACACCGGCACCACCGGAATATCATCACCCGGGAACTCAAACTCGCTCAGAAGCTCACGAACCTCAAGCTCCACCAACTCCAACAACTCCTCATCATCAACCATGTCAACCTTGTTCAACGCCACAACAATCGACGGAACACCCACCTGACGAGCCAACAACACATGCTCACGAGTCTGCGGCATCGGACCATCAGCCGCCGACACCACCAAAATCGCGCCATCCACCTGCGCCGCACCCGTAATCATGTTCTTAATATAATCCGCGTGACCAGGCATATCCACATGCGCATAATGCCGGTTCTCAGTCAAATACTCCACATGCGACACATTGATCGTGATCCCACGCTCACGCTCCTCCGGAGCCTTATCAATATTGTCGTACGCAGTCGCCTCGTTCCCCTCCACCCGATCAGCCAACGTCTTCGAAATCGCCGCAGTCAACGTCGTCTTACCATGGTCAATATGACCCATCGTCCCCACATTCATATGAGGCTTGTTCCGCTCGAACTTCTCCTTGGCCATGAGTGTTGCTCCTTGTCAGGTGGGGGTGATTGTGGTGGGGGTGATTGTGGTGGGGGTGATTG